>NZ_JBEFZE010000035.1:0-39474 GCF_042762395.1 Pseudogemmobacter sonorensis | reverse complement strand
GCATCCGCCCCTTTGCCGGGCAGATAGATGGCGCAGACCTGCACCCCGACGCCGTGCTGTTCCATCATCTGCCGCATCAGCCCCTGCGGACTCGCGCCCCGCGGCGGCTGTCCGGCCGTGGCGCTTTCCGGGGCGTCGCGCAGCGCGATGTCGCCGGCAGGCCCGCACAACAGGATCTGGGCATCCGCGCCCGCCGCGACGGCGTTCATGGTCAGAACCATCGCCATGAGCTGGGTCTGCGGCTCGGGGGCGGTGACGATCGTGACAAGCCTGCGCGCATCATCTGCGGCGGCCGGCAACGCCGCGGCCAGCGCCAGGACGGATGCGGCAATCAGTTTTCTCATGAGAGTTCCTCCAAAATTCCATCCACACGATATACGAATATGCGAACATTCAAACACGCGATATCCGGAAGTGGCGCTTTGTCGCATGCCACCCAGAGGGGCCACGGCCACAACGATCCTGGTCATTAAGTTGGACAGCCACAGGCCGGGCAGTTGCTCCCCCTCGGTGGCATTGCCGGTAATCCTCCCCGTGGTTAAGGGGCTGCATAAGTAGAATTTTCTCGTGAGCCGTGAGCTGAGGAGATTCGAATGAGAAAGAGCCGTTTCACCGAGCCGCAGATCATAGCTGTGCTTCGTCAGGCCGAAAGCGGAGTGGCCGTCCCTGAACTTTGCAGGGAACATGGGATCAGCACGGCGAGCTTCTACAAATGGCGCTCGAAGTATGGCGGCATGGATTCGTCGATGATGAGCCAGATGAAGTCTCTGGAAGACGAGAACCGGCGGCTGAAGCGCATGTTCGCCGAGCCTTCGGCATGCAGGCCGAGTTGCTCAAGGAAGCCCTTGGAAAAAATGACGCGGCCAGCTCAACGCCGCGAGTTGGCCGAGAAGGCTGTGGCGACGAAGGAGGTCAGCATCGCACTGGCCTGTCGGGCCTTTGGTGTCGGCGAGACATGCTTTCGCTATCCGGGCTGGCCGTGTTTCGCGCCATAGGGGGCATCGACCATCGTGCCCCCCATCCGGGGGATGTAATCCGCCGGGAACTGGTCTGTGTCGAACAGTTTTCTGGTGATGCGGACCGGGGTGAGGGCGCGGACTTTCGCCGGGGAAGGCCGGACAGGGGCACACGGCCCCTGCCCCGCTAGTCAGAGCGTGCGCGTCGAAAAATACCAGTCGACCGTATTATAGCCCTCGGCGGCGCGGGCCTCGGCTTCTTCCGGCGTTTTCGGCGGCGGCACGATGACCGGCTGGCCGGGCACCCAGGCCTCGGGCATGGCGCAGGCATTGGTATCGGCGGTCTGCAGCGCGACGACGAGGCGGTGGATCTCGGCGACGGAGCGGCCCGCGTTCATCGGGTAGTAAAGCATCGCACGCAGCACGCCCTCGGGGTCGATCACGAAGGTCGCCCGCACCGCCGCGGTGTCCGAGGCGCCGGGCATGATCATGCCGTAGTCATGGGCGACCTTCATGCTGAGGTCGGCGATGATCGGAAAGCCGATCTCGGTGCCGAAGTTCTGCTTGATGTTGCGCGTCCAGGCGATGTGCGAATGGGTGCTGTCGATCGACAGGCCCAGCAATTGCGTATCGATCGCCGCGAACTGCTCCTGCAACCTGGCGAAGCCGATGAATTCGGTGGTGCAGACGGGGGTGAAGTCGGCCGGATGCGAGAACAGCACCAGCCATTTGCCCCGGAAATCGGCCAGTGTCTTGCGACCGTGGGTGGTGGGGGCATCGAAATCGGGGGCAGGCTCATTCAGGCGCGGCAAGGCGGGCGCTGCGGAAGCTTCGGACATCTGGAAACCTTTCGGGCTCGTGTTTGCGATGTGCCCGACATAGGGGGTTTGCAGGCATAAATGAAATTGATTATAAGACTAACTGTAATTCGGAATTTCAATAACATGCCCAGCATTCGCCAGCTTCGCTTTCTGACTGCGCTCGCCGACACGCTGAACTTCTCGCGCGCGGCAGAGCTATGCAACGTCACCCAGCCCACGCTTTCGACCGGGCTGAAGGAGCTGGAGGCCCGGTTGGGCGTGATGCTGGCCGAGCGCACCCGGCAGTCGGTCATGCTGACCCCGGCGGGTGCCGACATCGTCGCCCGTGCCCGCCGGGTTCTGGTGGATGTGAAAGACATCGAGACGGCTGCCCGCCAGCACAGCGGTGCATTCCAGAACGAGGTCCGTCTTGGCGCCATCCCGACTGTGGGTCCATTCCTGTTGCCGCGCGCCCTGCCCCGGATCCGCCGCCGCTGGCCCGAGCTGCGCATCTTCCTCCGCGAGGAGTTGACCGAAAGCCTCGCCGCCGGCCTGGCCGAGGGGCGCCTCGACATCATCCTGGTCGCGCTTCCCCATGATCTGGGCGACGCGGTCGTCGAGCCATTGTTTTCGGATGGTTATCAGCTTGCCGTCAGCAAAAGCCATCTCCTCGCCGCCAGGGGTGCCGCCGCCCCGGAGGATCTGTCACGCACCCCGCTTCTGTTGCTGGAGCGCGGTCACTGCCTCCAGCGCCATGCTCTGTCGGCCTTTCCGGGGATAGAACTGCGCGCCGACGACACATTCGCCGCGACCAGCCTGCCGACGCTGATCTCGATGGTGGAGGAAGGCCTGGGCATCACGTTGCTGCCGGATCTCGCCATCGCTGCGGGCGCGTCGCGCGGGCACGAGATCGCGCTTCTGCCGCTGCCCGGCGCATGCCCGCGCAGGGTGGTGCTGGCCTGGCGACCCGGATCGCCGCATGCGGCGGCGTTCCGGCAGATATCCGCGCTGTTTCGAGAGGTGCACGCTGCGACGATTTCTGCCTGAAACATGGTTTCAGCTCGCGTATGTCCCGATATGTCGGCACATGCCGGACAGGGTTCTCGTGACAGGAATACCTCTACCCGGACAGTGTGCGGCGAAGACGTGCTCTTCAGCCGATCCACGGCCGCCCCGATCATGTCCGGCAGCACAAGACCGAGCGGACGGGAATGACTGCGGACCCTGCGAAAAGCGGGCGGGATGGCGTGGAGATCTGTCGCTCTGGCGATATATGATGGCAGGCCGGCGATCTTCTGCATCGCTTTCTTTGCCCCTACATCGAACAGGCACGCCGCCTTGGCAGGGTGACATATCCGGCAAGAACCGTTCCGCCAGATGGCACAGGGGGATTCCATGCAATCCGCAGATTTCGTCGCTACGCTTTTCGATGGCCGCGCCAACCCGGCCAAGGTCACCGTGGCGTTCACCATGGCGCTGAATGCGTTGCAGAAGGGACATGGTGCCATGGTGCTCCTGATGGTCGAGGCCGTGGAACTGGGCCTGCCCGGCGCGACCGAGGGCATCGACGTTGGCAAGCCTTTCGAGCCGGTGCCGGATCTGCTGGAGAAATTCCTCGGCGGCGGCGGCCGGATCGGGATCTGCAAGTCCTGCATGATCCACAACGGCTATACCGCCGGACAGATGGTGGAAGGCTACGAGATCGTCACCGCGCCGGAGGTCATCGACCTGATGATGGCGGCGAAGGGTTCGCTCCAGATCACTTGAACGCAAAAAGACCAGGATTGGGAACGCCATGAGCAATGCTCCGCAACGCAATGTCGTCAAGGCCCGCGAAAGCGGTTTCGGCCCCTTCGGCCAGTATATCAACGTGGGTCACCATATACTGGGTGCCGACGAGCCGGGCACCTACGGCGGCCAGGACACCGGACCCGATCCGTTCGAACTGGTAATGGCGGGTCTCGGCGCCTGCACCACCATGACCATCCGCATGGTGGCCGGGCGCAAGAAAATCGCGCTGAAGGAAGTTTCGGTCGAGGTGCGGCACCTGCGCGCACCGCCCATGAGCATGGGTGCGGATCCGGCAACGGCCGAGGAAAAACCGCATGCCTTCGAGCGCATTGTGACTCTGACCGGCGATCTGAGTGCGGACGACCGTGTCTTTCTGATTGCCATGGCCGACAAATGCCCCGTCCACAAGCTGCTCGAAGGTGAGGCCGAGATCATCACGCGCGAAGCCGTGGCAGAGGCGGCCTGATGCGAGGGGCATGAGCATGGGCATGGACAGCCAGATGATGCTGCGGCCGATCGGCCATATCCGTACGCCATGGCAGACGCTCGACGATTGCCCGGGCGGCCCGGGACGGGACGGGGGAACGGCGCGGCTGGACATCCTGCCGGAGTACGCCGAAGGGCTTTTCGCCCTGGAAGCGCCCGAACTCGACCTGCTCTACTGGTTCGACCGTGCGCCGCGCGACGTGTTGCGCTCGGTCAGCCCCCATGACGAGGCGGAAAGGGGCGTGTTCGCGATGCGCTCGCCGCACCGGCCCAATCCGGTCGCGCTGTCGCGGGTGCCGCTGATTGCCGTCGAGGGGAATACCCTTGTCGTCGGCGCGCTCGACTGTCTCGACGGCACCGCGCTGATCGACATCAAGCCGGTGTCCCGTGGCGGCGTGCCGAAGCGATAGGAGTTCCGGCGGTCTTCAGCGTCCCGAAGACCGTTCGGAGCGGTTGCGGCGGAGCGGAGCAAGACACCTGCTTCGCCGCGACCGTGTTTACGATCCGCTGGTCAGAAACCGTTGCGGCGTGGTGCCGAAGGCTTCGCGGAATGCCGCAATGAACGCGCTGGGGCTGCTGTATCCCATGGAAAAGGCGATGGTCGTGCTGCTTTCGCCGCGGTTCAGCGCCTCGATCGCGTTCAGGAGCCGCAGCTTCGACCGCCATTGCCGGAAACTGAGCCCCGTCTCCGCGCGAAACAGCCGTTCCAGCGTACGCGGGCTGGCCCCCGCGATCTGGCCGAGTTCGGTCAGTTGCGAGGCTTCGTGGGGATGGCGGATCAGGTGCCGCGTGACCCGGGTCAGCCTGTCGTCCCGACCACCGGGCAGGTTCAGCGGCGCCTCGGCAAGGTCGCGCAGCTCGTCGAGCAGGACGGCGCAGAACCGCACAAGCCGGTCGTCGAAGGGGCCCGATGTGTCGGCCTCCCCCAGCCTGCGGATCATCTCGCGCGCCAGCGGCGTCAGCAGAAGCACCGCGCAGCAGGGCAACGGATGGCTGGTCTCGCGCACCGGGACCGAGGGGTCGACATAGATGTTCAGCAGTTCCGCCTCGGACTCGATGGTGACCTGATGCTCCATGCCCCCGGGGATCCAGACCGCATGGCTGGGCGGCACCAGCCAGATGCAGGCGTTGCTGGCCACCCGCAACACGCCGCGCATCGCCCACAGAAGCTGGCCGCGCGGGTGGCTGTGCGGGCGCACCGAGCGCCCTGCCCCGATCACCCGGCCATGGGTCAGGATCGGACGGGCCGGATCCATCGTGAAAGCGATATCCGACGGCTCGAAATCTGGCGGGTTGGCGACATCTGTTGGCATGATCTTGGTCTGGCACATAAGCCGTGCCGTGGCTAGACCGAAGGCGGACCCCGTTCATCTGCTCGGATAGAAATTCCATGACCTTCTCGGCCAAACATCTCCTTCTGGCTCTCGCCGTGCTCGTCGCGCTGGTGCTGGCCGTGGCGGCGCCTCCGATGCTGGCGCCGGATCAGGCGCGCATCCTCGGTATCGTGCTGGTGACACTTGTCCTGTGGGGCACCAGTCTCGTGCCGGGTTATCTTGCCAGCCTGATCTTCTTCGCGGTGCTGCTGGTCTTTGGTCTGGCGCCGCCGGATCTGGTCTTTGCGGGGTTCCAGTCGACGGCGGTCTGGCTGATCGTCTCGGGTTTCGTGATCGGGGCGGCGATCTCGATCTCGGGAATCGGCGCGATGCTGGCGCGCGGGCTCGCACCACTGCTGAGCGGAAGCTATCCGCGCCTCATCGGCGGGCTGATGGCGGTTTCGGTCCTGCTCAGTTTCGTGATGCCATCCTCCGTCGGGCGCGCGGTGGTGATGGTGCCGGTTGGGATGGCGCTGGCCGAGCGGATGGGCTTCGGCCCCGGGTCGAAGGGCCGGATCGGCATCGCGAGCGTGCTGGCGATCGGCACCAACATGCCGGGCTTCACCATCCTGCCCTCGAACATCCCGAACATGGTGCTGTCGGGCGCGGCCGAGACGATCCATGGAATGCAGTTCGGCTATATGGATTATCTGCTGCTGCATTTCCCGGTGCTCGGGCTGCTGAAGGCGGCGGCGGTTGTCCTGCTGGTGCTGTGGATGTTCCCTGCGACGCCCGGCGCGCCCCTGCCGCCACGCGAGGCCGCGAAGGCCGACAGACCCGTCAGCGGGGCGGCGCGGATCCGGGTCGCGGTGATCCTTGCGGCGACGCTGGCGCTGTGGATGACCGACAGCCTGCACGGGGTGAATTCGGCATGGATCGGCCTTGTCGCGGCGGTGCTGCTGTTGCTGCCCGGCGTGGGGATCGTGACGCCGCCTGCCTTCAAGGCCTCGGTCGATTTCGGGATGCTGCTGTTCGTCGCGGGGGCGCTGGCGCTGGGCGCGCTGGTCAACGCCTCCGGCCTCGGCGCGATACTGGGGCAGTGGCTGATCGCCGTCCTGCCGCTGGCGCCCGGCGCGGATGCGGTGAACTTCGCCTCTCTCTCGCTGATGTCGGCGATGACCGGGCTTGTCACCACGGTACCGGGCGTTCCGGCGGTGCTGACGCCCATGGCGGGCGATCTGGCGGCGCAGACGGGGTTCGATCTGAACACGGTTCTGATGACGCAGGTTATCGGGTTCTCGACGGTGATCTTTCCCTATCAGGTCGGTCCGCTGGTCGTTGCCATGCAGATGTCGGGCGAGCGGCTGAACCACCTTCTGCGCATCACCGTGCCGCTGGCGGCGATCACCTTCCTCGTGCTGCTGCCGCTGGATTTCCTGTGGTGGAGACTGCTGGGCGCATTGTGATCCGCGCGTTGACCGGCCGGGCTTAAGACTGACTTAAGGCGCAGGGGCCAGAGGCGGGCGCAGCCTTGGTGCACAACTTCCCGGAGGACGGATCATGCACGGAATGAAGCGACGCGAGTTCACCAGGCTCGGGCTGGCAACAGGCCTGGCCCTGGCCTCAGGCGCGCAGGCGGGTCTGGCCGAGGGCAATCCCATGCCCGAGGAGCTGCGCGAGGCCATCGAGCGGCAACCCTTCTCGCCGGTTCTGGGCAATGCCCGGGGCGATGTCACGCTGACCGAGTTCTTCGATTACAACTGCCCGCATTGCCGGACCACGGTTCCGGTGATCCGGCGGCTGATCGCCGGGGATCCCGGGTTGCGCGTGGTCCTGCGGGAATGGCCGATCTTCGGCGCGGGATCGGAGTTCTGCGCCCGGGCCTCCCTCGCCGCGTTGAAGCAGAGGAAGTACTGGGAGTTCCACAGCAGCCTGATGGCAATCCGCGGGCGGGCGGAGGAAGCCTCGGCGATGAAGGTCGCGGCCGAGGTCGGGCTCGATACGGGACGCCTGCGCCGCGACATGGACTCGGCCGATGTCGCGGGGCATATCGCGCAATCCATGGCTCTCGGGGATCATATGGGGCTGATGGGAACGCCCACCTTCATCGCGGGCAACGGAGGGCTCTTCGGCAAGCAGTCCCGGGCGGATCTGCGTCGGCTGATCGCGCAGGCCCGCAAGGACCTGTCGTGAGCCACCGCGCAGCCTCTCACGTATTCGTGTCCGATGCCGGGCGGCCCGGCTTAAGGCCCGGTTAAGCCGCGCCTTACACAGCAGACATCATGAAACAGTCCTTCCTCTTCCCGGCCTTCGCCGTCCCGGTTCTCGCGCTTGTTCTGGCACTTGTTCTGGCCCCGGCACCCGCTGCGGCGCAGCAATTCTCCTTTGGCGGTGGCGGCGACCGCCCGCTCGATCCCCGGGACGCCTTCCGCATCGAGTTGCTGTCGGTGGAGGAAGGACGGGCCAGCATCGGCTGGCGCATCGCCGAAGGCTATTACCTCTACCGCGACCAGATCGCCGCCAGCACGGCCGAGGGCGCGTTGCTGGAGGTCGAGACCTTTGCGGGACGCATCAAGGATGACCCCGGCTTCGGTCAGGTCGAGGTCTATTACGGCAGTGCCTCCGCCGTGCTGCCGCGCGCCGGGGGCGAGGTCCGCGTCACCTGGCAGGGCTGTCAGGAGGACGGCATCTGCTACGCGCCGGTGACGAGCAGCCTGAGCCTGCCCGAGCTGCCGGGCGGGTCGGAGCCCGGCCGGATGGCCGCAGAGGCCGAGACCCCGCCACGGATGGAATTGACGCAGGGCGGGGAAATGCTCGCCGGTCTTGCCAGCCGGGGCGGCGCGGGGCTGGTGCTGCTGGCCTTCTTCGGATTCGGGCTGGCACTGGCGCTGACGCCCTGTGTCTTTCCGATGGTGCCGATTCTGGCCGGAATGCTGGCGCGGCAGGGCGAGCGGCTGACGCCCGCGCGCGGCGCGATGCTGTCGGGGACCTATGTGCTGGCAATGGCAGCGGCCTTCGCGGCTCTGGGCGCGGTGGCGGGCTGGTCGGGGCAGAACCTTCAGATGGTGCTGCAATCGCCCTGGGCCGTGGGTGCGGTGGCGGTGCTGTTCGTCGCGCTGGCACTGTCCAGCTTCGGCCTGTTCGACCTGAGTCTGCCCGGCGGACTTGCCGCCCGGCTTTCGCGCGGCGGCCGGCGCGGCTCGGTGGCCGGGGCGGCGGGGCTCGGCTTCACCTCGGCGCTCATCGTCGGGCCTTGCGTCACCGCGCCGCTGGCGGGGGCCTTCCTCTATATCGCGCAGACCGGCGATGTCGCCCTGGGCGCGGCGGCGCTCTTCATGCTCGGCCTCGGACAGGGCGCGCCGCTTTTCGTCGCGGGGACCTTCGGCCTCGGCGTCCTGCCGCGCGCCGGGGCCTGGATGGAGGCGATGCGCCGGCTGTTCGGCGTGGTCTTCCTCGGCATGGCGATCTGGCTCGCCGGACGCATCCTGCCGGGGCCGCTGGTGCTGGCGCTCTGGGCGGTGCTGCTGGCGGGGGTGGCGGTCTTCCTCGGGGCGCTCGACCGGCTGGAGCGTGACGCGCCCGCGGTGCCGCGGCTGATGCGCAGCGGCGGGGTGGTGGCGCTCTTTGCCGCCGCAATCCTGGGCGTGGGGGCGGCGCTGGGCGGGCACGATCCGCTGCGCCCGCTCGCACCGCTTCTGGCGCGCGGCGGGGCGCAGGCGGCGCAAGGTCCAGAGTTCGCACGGATCACCAGCCCCGACACCCTGACCGCCGCCCTGACAGGCGAGCCGGCGCAGCCGGTGCTGATCTACGTCACCGCCGACTGGTGCACGATCTGCCGGGTGATCGAGCGCGATGTCCTGCCCGACCCGCAGGTGCGGGCGGCGCTGGGCGACATGCTGCTCCTGAAGGCGGACGTGACGCGGCTGGACGAGGCCCATCGGACGCTGATGCGGGACCTGGGTGCGGCCGGTCCGCCGACGATGGTCTTTCTGGACGCCGCGCGGCGCGAGGCGCCGGACAGCCGGTTGATCGGCACCATCCGGGCGGGGGACATCCGCCAGTCGGCCGAACTGGCGAAGACGGCGCACTGATGGGGGGCTTCGCACTCGGGCCCTTCGTGTTCTCGGCAGATCGCGCGCCGTTTCTGGCGGCGCTGCTGGTGCTGCTGGTCGCCACCGCCATCATCGCCCGCAGGAGGGGCCCCGCAATCGCCAACTGGGCGGGCGCCGCGGCGCTCGGAGCGGCGCTCGCCGCGCGGCTGGGCTTCGTGCTCGGGAACCTCGACGTCTACCTGGCCGATCCGGTCTCGATCCTTGCCTTCTGGCAGGGCGGCTTCAGTCCCGCCTGGGGCGCGGCGGGATTTGCGGCCGTGTCGGCCTGGCACCTGTGGCGGCGGCCCGACCTTGTCGGGCCCGCCATCGTGTCGCTGGTCTTCGCCTTCGTCGGCTGGAACGTGACGCACCAGCTGGCCAGGGGCATGGATACCACCCCGCTCGGGGACATGGCGCTGGCGACGCTGTCGGGCGATCCCGTCTCGCCCGCGGACTGGGAGGGCCGACCCGTCGTCATCAACCTTTGGGCCAGCTGGTGCCCGCCCTGCCGCCGCGAGATGCCGATGATGGCCGAGGTGGCGGCGGGCCTGACGGATGTGGACATGTATTTCGTCAACCAGGGTGAGGGGCCGGAAGCCGTCCGCCGTTACCTGTCGCGCGAGGACATCGTCATTGCCCCGGTCATGGACCCGGGGTCACAGATGATGCGCCACTTCGCGGCCATGGGTCTGCCGGCGACCCTGTTCATCGGCGCGGACGGCAGGCTGCGCGCGGCCCATATGGGCGAGATATCGCGCGCGCATCTGCTGGCCGGGATCCGCGATCTGAAGGAAAGCCACCAATGACGCTCCCCCCTGCCCGGCTGGCGCCTGTCGCGGCGCTGCTGCTGACGCTCGCCGCCTGCACACCGCCCCCGGCGCCGGTGCCGCCGCCGGAACCCGCGCTGGCGCCCGAAGTCGCCGCGCATTACGGCCCGTTGCAGGATGGCGGGATCGAGGTTCCGGCCGTCCCCGCGCAATACCTCGGCGAGCGGAACATCCGGCGCGAGGTGGACTACTGGACCGACGAACCGCCCGGCACCGTCGTCGTCGACCCCTGGCAGCGGTTCCTCTACTACGTGCAGCCCGGCAACCGCGCGATCCGCTATGGCGTGGCGGTGGGCGACGAGGGGCGCGCCTTCGCCGGCACCGCCCATATCCCCTACAGCCGCGACTGGCCGAGCTGGCGGCCGACCGACAACATGATCCGCGAGTTCCCCGACCAGTACGGCCCCCTGCGCGACGGCATGGAAGGCGGGCTGAACAACCCGCTCGGCGCCCGCGCGCTCTACCTGCACCGGGGCAACCGCGACACCTTCTACCGCATCCATGGCACGTCGGACATGGGCTCGATCGGCAACGCCACCTCGGCGGGCTGCATCCGCATGTTCCACCAGGACGTGATCGAGCTGGAATCGCTGGTGCGATCGGGGACCCGCGTCGTCGTGCTGACCGAAGCCGAAAGCGGCAAGGGCACCGTGCCTCCCGGACTGCCGCTTCCCCCAACCGCATTCCACGAAGGAGACGCAACATGACACTGACGCGCAGAACCCTGATCGGATCGGCCATCGGCGGCGGCCTTCTTCTGGCTGCGGGGCCGATCCGGGCACAGGATGCCGACGCCGAAGCCTTCCGGCGCGAACTTACCCATGACCCGGACCAGCCTGTGATCGGCAATCCAGAGGGCAATGTCACCCTGGTCGAATTCTACGACTACCAATGCCCCTTCTGCCGCAGGGGTCATCCTGAGCTGCTCGATATGGTGCGCACGGACGGCAATATCCGCCTGGTGATGAAGGACTGGCCGATCTTCGGGGAGACGTCCTTTCACGGCCTGAAACTGGGGCTCGGCGCTGCAAGCCTCGGACAGTACGAGGCCGCGCATGAGGCGCTGATGCGGATCGAGGGCCGGCGGATCGAGGCGCAGGCGATGGACGAGGCCGTCCGCGCGGCAGGTGTGGACCCGGCCACCGCCCTTGCCGCCTTCGCGCAGGACGAGGCGCGCTGGACGGGTCTCGTCGCCCGGAACGAAGCGCAGGCCCGTGCCATCGGGTTGCGGGGCACCCCGGCCTATCTGGTCGGCTGGACCCTCATGGCGGGGGCCTATGACATCGCCATCATCCGCGAGGCCATCATGAGGGAACGCGGCTGATCCCGCGGATTCGCCGCGACACGTTTCACGAAGGGTATTCCATGACGGCCACGCATAACATCCTCACCCTGTCCTGGAGCGGCGGGCGCTCCGGCGGCGGGCGGATTTCCTCTGCCCGCATCGGCGCCGATCTTGCCATTCCTGCCAGGAATGGCGGAACCGGGGCGGGTATGGACCCCAAGAGCTTTCTGGCCGCCTCGGCTGCCGAATGCCTGCTTCTGAACCTCGTCGCCGTGCTTGATGCCTCCGGCGTCGAGCATGGCGGAATCTCGGTCGAAACCGCGGCTCATGGCGGCGGTGCGGACGAAATCTCGATCATCCATCATTTGACGTTGCCGCTTTCCGGGACCGCCGTGACCAACGACCGCATCGTGCGGCTGATCGACAAGGCCGAAGCGGCTTGCAGCATAGGCAACCTGCTGAAATCGGCGGGAGTCGGGATCACCCTGACCCATTCGATCACCCGCGGCTGAGAGCCTTTTTCTCGCCCGGCGCGACCGGATGCCGCATGGCTTAAGGTTGGCTTAAGCTCCGCTGCCGACATGGACTCACGCACGAGATTCGCGTGAGTCCGCCCGGCCTTTCCCGACCGTGTCCCGGACGCACCGGGACGCACGGGGAGGGCGGACCACAATGCCGATCACAATGGGCCTTTTGCTCGCCCTGAGCTTCGTGGTCTCCCTGCTGGCACTGGGATTTCTGATCTGGGCAATCGCCACGCGGCAGTTCGCGCTGGACCGCAGCCATGCGGCCACGGTCTTCGGAAAGGCGGGCGCGGACGCGCCGGATACCGACGGGACGCATCTGTTCGACACCACGGGCATCGACAGGGTGTCCGCCCGGCCGGTGCGGCTGCTGATCCTGGGCGCGATTTTCTGGTTGGTGGTCGGTTCCACCTTCGGCGTCATCGCGTCGCTGAAACTGCACTGGCCCGACTGGCTGAACCAGGCAGCACCCCTGACCTTCGGGCGGGTGCGGGCACTGCATCTGAACATCGTCGCCTATGGCTGGCTGTCGCAGATCGGCATCGGCTGCATGTTCTGGATCCTGCCGCGCATTTTCCGCACGCAGCTTCGGTCGCCGCGCCTTCCGGTGATCGGCTTCTGGCTGTGGAACATCGCGCTCTTGCTGGGCGCGGTCGCCTTCGCCAACGGCTGGACCGATGGCGAGGAATGGCTGGAATTCCCCTGGCAGCTCGACATCCTTCTGGTGATCGCCGGCGTCTTCTTCGTCATCCCGCTGGTCAAGACCGCCCGCGCGCGCGAGGTGGACCATATCTATGTCACCGGCTGGTATTTCCTTGCCGCAATGGTCTGGTTTCCCTGCCTTAAGGCAGGGTTAAGGCGCACGAGCCATTCACGGCCGACAAGGTGGCATCAGGCCACCAATCCGAAGAAGGAATCCGAAATTGAGCAGCAAACCCACACGCCGTCAGGCTTTCGGTATCGGGATGGCCGGTCTCATGGCTCTTGGTGCCCCGTCCATCCTGCGTGCCGAGACCGGCCCCGTGCGCCACAATGCCTCCAGTTTCCGCACCCGGGACTGGCGCGATCATTTCGACAGTCTCGGCAACGGCGTGATCGTGGCCGACCTGACATCGCGCGCCCTCCATTACTGGTCGGGCGATGGCACGGACTACCGGCTATACCCCACGACCGTCCCGATGAGCGAGGAACTGACCAGGCGCGGCTATACCGAGGTGGTCAGAAAACGCGTCGGTCCCGACTGGACACCCACGCCGGACATGCGCCGCCGCGACCCGGATCTGCCTGCCTACATGCCGCCGGGGCCGGGCAATCCGCTTGGCACCCATGCCATGTATCTGTCCTGGCCGGCCTATCTGATCCACGGAACCCACGACACGCGGAAAATCGGACGGCCGTCCTCTTCCGGATGCGTCGGGCTTTACAATGAACATGTGGCCGAGTTGTTCGCTGTGGTCCGGGTCGGAACAAAGGTCCGCCTTCTCTGATGCCCTTCAGGCTCGCTTAAGGTCGGAGGTGCAGGAGGTATCCGCCGGGATCTTCCGGCGGGTTCTCCGATGCCTGAAAGGCCGGGAATCGTGCACAGAAAAGCGCGGATGCGCAACGGGGTGTTCCAACGCCCCGCTTGGCGTCTAATTTCCATAAAATACTGATATTAAATAATAAATTTTCACCCGGTTGATACAGATCAACGCCGGGCCGCTACCAAAGCGAGATTCTGCCTCCGTCCAGAGAGACGAGGAAGATATGAGAATCGCCGTATACGCCCTTCTGGCGGGAGCTTCGGCCTTGGCCATCGGATGGGGCACAGCCATCTCGACCGGAATGTGGTTCGCACCGAAGCTGACCACTGAAGTTGACATCACAGACCCCGATCTGATCGCGCGTGGCGAGTATCTGGCACGCGCGGGGGATTGCGTGGCCTGCCATACCGCGCCCGGCGGCGCGCATTTCGCCGGCGGGCTGGGGCTGCAAACACCGATGGGCACGATCTACGCCACCAACATCACCCCCGACCCGGACACCGGCATCGGCACTTATGACTATGGGGATTTCGAGCGTGCCGTGCGTCAGGGGATGCGACCCGATGGGGCGCATCTCTACCCGGCTATGCCCTATGCCTCGTATCGGGTGGTCAGCGACGCGGACACAGAGGCGCTTTACGCCTATTTCATGTCCTCGGTCGAGCCGGTCTGGAAGGAGAACCAGCCCACCACCATCCCCTGGCCCGCCAGCCTGCGCTGGCCGCTGGCGTGGTGGAACATGCTGTTCTCCCACCCGCGCGACTTCGCCCCGCCCGAAGGGGCCGATCCCGTGATCTCGCGGGGCGCCTATCTGGTCGAGGGGCTGGCGCATTGCGGCGCCTGTCACACGCCGCGCGGCCTCGCCTACCAGGAAAAGGCGCTGGCGGAGGATCCGGCGGGGCGGTTCCTGTCGGGCTCCGTGCTGGAAGGATGGTACGCCAAGAACCTGCGCAACGAGGACACCGGGCTCGCCACCTGGTCCGAGGAGGAACTCATCGCCTTCCTGAAGACCGGCCGCAACGACAGGACGGCGGCCTTCGGGTCCATGTCGGATGTGGTCGAGCATTCGCTGCAACATCTGACGGACGACGACCTGACCGCCATCGCGCGCTATCTGAAATCGCTGACACCCCGCCCGGGGCGCGAGGAATGGGTGCCGCAGGAGGATGTGACCACGGCCGCGCTGCGCGCGGGCGATTTCTCGGCCCCCGGTGCGCTGACCTATGTGGAGCACTGCACCGTCTGCCACCGGCTCGACGGGATGGGCGCGCCGCAGGTCTATCCTGCGCTGAAGGACAATTCGATGGTCTTCGCCGACGATCCCTCCTCGCTGATCCAGGTCACGCTGGCGGGCGGGCGGATGCCGGACACGCCCGCGCATCCGATGGCCTTCGCCATGCCCGGTTTCGCGCACCTGACGAACGAGGATCTGGCGGAACTCATGACCTTCATCCGCAATTCCTGGGGCAATCACGCAAGCCCGGTGACCGGGGGCGACATCGCCCGGATGCGCCAGGAGATCGCGAACAAACCCGTTCACTACGCGCCGGAGGCAGGACAATGAAAAAGACGCTTCTTTGGGCAGGTGCCGCGGCTCTGGGGCTTGGCGCCGCAGCGGGATGGCTCGCGACGCGCCCGGTCCTGGACGCGCCCGCGCCCATGGGCATCGCCATCCTCGATGCCGAAAACAACGAGGTCGGGCGCTATGTCATTCCGCCCGACAAGGATATCCTGGCCGAGCCCAACGCCGACGAGATCCTCTATGGCAAGCGGCTGCTGGCCGATACCAAACGGCTGCTGCCCGATCATGTCGGGGCGCAGATGAACTGCAATTCCTGCCACATGCTCGACGGCAAGATCGACGCCGCCAACGGCTATATCAATACGGTGAACTTCTACCCCCGCGTGATGCCGCGCGCCGCGCGGGAGGTCGATCTGGAAGGCCGGATCAACGGTTGCTTCCAGCGTTCCATGAACGGCACGCCGATCGGCCGCGAGAGTCCCGAGATGAAGGCGATGATCGCTTACATGGAATGGATGCGCCAGGGCGTGGACAAGGCGCACAGGGTCGATGTGGTCAATGCCGGGCCGATCGACGAAAGCCTGATCCCCGATCCGGTCAGGGGCGAGGCGATCTATGTCGCGAAATGCGCTGCCTGCCATGGGGCCGGCGGCGAGGGCACCTTCGACCAGTTCGGCGACGTGATCTTCCCGCCCGTATGGGGCGAGGGCAGTTTCAACATCGGCGCGGGCATGGCGCGCACCTACAAGGCGGCGCAGTTCGTGAAATGGGCGATGCCGCCCGCCATGCACCTGACCGGGCAGTTGGGACAGGGCGGTGCGCTGACCGACCAGGAGGCGATCGACGTGTCGGATTACTTCACCCATATGCCGCGGCCGGACTTCGCTCCGAAGGTGAACGACTGGCCGAACGGCAACAAGCCGAAGGATGCCCGCTACTGAGGCAGGTCCCGCCCGGCCGGTGGCGTTGCGCCTTCGCGTTCCGCCGGGGTCAGGCGGCGGCGGGCAGCAGGAGTTCGGCCCGCTCGCCCCCGCCGTCGCGGGGCGACAGCCGCAACTCGCCCCCCATTCGCGCCATCACGGCGGCGACGATCGCAAGGCCAAGCCCGCTGCCCTGGCCCGAGGGGCTGGCCGCGCCGCGCCAGAACCGCTCGGTCGCGCGGGGGCGGTCCGCCTCGGCGATGCCCGGGCCGCGATCCAGCACCGAAAAGCGCACGTGGCCGTCCAGCCGGTCGAGCCGCGCCTCGACCCTGCCGCCATCGGGCGACACGAGGATCGCGTTTTCCAGCAGATTGCGCAGCGCGGGCGCCAGCAGCGCAGCCTGCGTCGTGCGCCAGGGATCGGGGCTGTCGTCCAGCGCCAGCGTGACCCCGCGCGATGCGGCCAGCCCGGCCAGCCCCTCGGCGACCTCGGCGAGGATCCGGGCGCCGTCCTGGGCGGGCAGGTTGCAGGTCTCGACCGGGTTCTCGGCCGCGGTCATGTCGAGCAACTGGCGCACCATGCGATCGGTGCGGTCCACGCCCCCGGTGATCTGCGCCAGGGCCCGCGCGCGGGTGGTCTCGTCCGGGGCGATCTGCGCGATCTGCGCCTGGGTCTTGAGGCCCGCAAGCGGGGTCTTCAGCTCATGCGCGGCAAAGGCGGTAAAGCTGCGCTCGCGCTCGCGCGCCGCATCGACCCGGCGGAACAGCCCGTTCAGCGCGCCGATCATCGGCTTCAACTCCGTCGCCGTGTTGTGGTCGTCCAGCGCCGAAAGATCGGTCGCAGGCCGCGCGGCCAGCGTGCGGGCCAGCCGGTCCAGCGGTTCCAGCCCGCGCCGCACCGCGAACCAGATCAGCCCGGCCAGCAGCGGCAGGATCAGCAGCGCCGGGGCCAGCAGGCCGATCACCACATCGCCCACCAGCCGGTCGCGGACGGATCGCGCATCCCCCACCATGACCCGGATGCCGAGATCCTCGTCGACATGGCTGTAGACGCGCCAGATCTCGCCCTCGACCTCGCGCTCGGAAAACCCCGCGCGGCCATCGGCCAGCCTCTGCGAGGGCGCGCCATCGGATTCGCTCTTCAGCTGACCATCGAAACCCCAGACCTGACAGATGAGCTGGCGCGCGAAGTCATGACGGCCGGTGTCGGGCAGGGCAGGTGCGGCATCGACCAGCGTCGCCGCGTCCGGCGCGACGATGCCACCGTTCCGGCCGATCAGCGAGGCGACCATCTGCGCCGATTCCTGCAACCTGCGGTCCAGCACATGGCTGACCTCGGTGCGGGTCGAATGCTGGATCCAGACCACCGCGGACAGCCAGACCGCCCCGGTCGCCGCCAGCAGGATCGCGAACAGTCGCTTGCGGATCGAGTTCATCCCGCCCTTCCCTCCCCCGGCGGGGCGGCCAGCCGATAGCCGGCGCCGCGCAGGGTCTCGATGAAGCTTGCCCCCAGCTTCGAGCGCAGCTTGTGGATATGGACCTCGACCGTATTGCTCTCGACCTCTTCCTGCCAGCCATAGAGCCGGTCCTCGAGGAACGATTTGGCGAGGATGGCGCCCGGACGCTCCATCAACGCTTGCAGGATGGTGAACTCGCGGTTGGAAAATTCGATCTCCCGCCCCTCCATCTCTCCGCGCATCCGCGCCGGATCGACACAAAGCCCGTTCCAGCGCATGAGGCCTTCGGCCCGTCCCTGACGGCGGCGCAGGATGGCGCGCAGCCTTGCGGCGAGTTCGGCCAGTTCGAACGGTTTTCCGAGGTAGTCGTCGGCCCCTGAATCCAGTCCCGTCACCCGGTCGCCGGTCTGGTCGCGCGCGGTCAGCACCAGCACGGGACTGCTGTCGCCCGCGGCGCGCATCTCTTTCAGCAGGTCCAGCCCCGATCCGTCCGGCAGCATCAGATCGAGCACCAAGCCCTCGAACGCGCCGGAGGACAGTGCGGCCCGCGCATCAGCCAGCGAGGCGACGGCATCGGGCGAAAAACCGGCAAGACGAAGCCCGACGGCAAGTCCGTCGCGCAGCATGTCGTCATCCTCGACGATCAGGAGCCTCAAAATCCGTTCTCCGTCTGTCCACCCGGCAGATGGCGTCTTTTCAACACAATCTTAACTCTGGCTTAAGGCCGGAGCCATGCGTTGCGAAAATTTGTCGATGTACGACAAGATTTCCGGCACCAGGATCAGTGTGAAAGTCGTGGTGCTGACCTGGACACCGGTCGCCTCACAGGCCATCGGCGCGCCGCGCGTCTTGGCGTGATCAAACAGGTTTGCATACAACCTTGGCTCGAGAACAACACGGAACGGCTGGAGCCGGTGGAAGATAGGCTGCTGGCCAACGTGACTGAATTGCACAGCCGCATCGAGGCGCTGACCTTCCCGCCAGAGGAAGTCGCGGGCGGTGCGGCTGTGCTGATGGAGGAAGTGGCCTTTCTCAAGAACTCGGGCGAAGAGAACCGCCGTTCCCGCACCGACCCGTGGGATTTAACGGCCAACATCCAAGGCTCCTATCAAATCGTCAACCTGGTCCGGTCTTTGATCGCCGGGATCAAGGCCGAGTTCTCCACGATCGGCATCCCGCGATCGGCCTCCGACAACCATCGGAAGCACAATGGACCCAAACCACGGGCGGCGGCGCCACCTCGGGACGCAGATCACCCCAGAAGCGGGGGCCTGGTTGCAGGCCCGTCAACAGTCTCGGGTTGAGACCTGGCCTGGGCCATTCCGGGTCCGCCCCCTTTGACGCTATCCCCTGCTCCTCCAGAGCGGCAGGACGATATCGTCGACGATTTCATGGATATCGGACTCGGAAAGCGGCTGGAACGTGATCATCATTTCGTGGCGCGCCAGATCGACCGGCAGCCGGAGGAGGCGGGGCGTGACGCATCCGGGATCGACCTCTCCCCGGGCGATGGCGCGATCCAGGATCTGCTGCATCGGATATCCGGTGCTGCCCACTGTGGAGCGGATCTCGGCGAAGCTGGAGAATGCCTCCTCGAGATCTTTCCGCATCTCGTAGATCAGACGCACCAGTTTTGGCGAGGATCGCCGTGCAATCTGGCGGAACAGCATGATGAGCTCCTCCTTGACACTTCCAAGATCGGGAACCACCATGGGATTCTGAACCGCGTATCGGACAATCGCGGCCGATGCGAGCTTTGAGAGAGTGTTCCAGCGTCGGCTCAAAACCGGACGGCTGGTTCCGGCGCGGCGCGCGACTGCCTCCAGGGTCAGGCTTTCGTAACCATGCGCGGCCAGTTCTTCCCAGGCCGCGTCAAGGATGGCTGCTTCCAGTTCGGCGCCACGTCTGCGTCGTGCCTTTTCGCCCCCGGTTTCAGACATCGCCGTCATTCGCCTCTCAGAAAACTCTCATATGTGCGGACCGGATGTCGTCGCGAAGCAGCCAATCCGGTGACCTGCGTTATCACTTTGCCATGGGGAGCGAAACTTCCCATGGATTCGTCGCCTCACGGCCGCGACGCATTCGGGCCCCGGCACCGATCGGCAACTCCGTGACGGCGCTTTCGCGCGAAACCGGTATAGCCTTCGCACGACAGGATGCCTGGCTCTTTCGCCCAAATTTCGTGCATCCGGAAGCCTCAGCATATTCAAGCTCAGAAGGCCGCCTCCAAATAAGATGCGTCTGCGAATCCTATTGACAAGGGCGCCATCCAAGCAAGATACATACAAGCATCTTACCGACAGTGACGCAACGCGGCGAACGACCATCATCTTCCAGACCTGCCGGCTGCCGCTTTAGTCTGGAGCTGTCGCATCGAAAATGCATCTCGAAAAATTGGAGCGGAGCATGATGAGACTATCCCCCCGAGGCCTTGCGCGGCTCTGCGCCGTCGGCCTTGCGCTCGGCATCGCCGGCATTGCCCTGCCGGCACAGGCACAGACCCAGGTCCGGACACAGGCGCAGGCTCAACTGCCGTCCCGGGACCGCATGATCTTCGGCCTGGGCGCCGCCAGCACCCCGGAATACCAGGGCTCCGACGAACGCAGCACACGGGCGATCCCGCTGATCGACATCGCGCGCGGGCCGTTCTTCATGAACCTGCGCAACGGCATCGGTGCCTACCCCCTCGAATATGGGGATTTCCGGTTCGGGGCGAGCATCGTCTACATCCCCGGCTTCGATCTTCCCTATGCACTCGGAGAAGTTTCGGGCAGCGTCGGCGCCCGGCTGTTCACGGATTGGGAGAGGGACGGGTTCAATGCGACCTTCGGCGTGACCAAGGCGGTTTCCGGCGATCTCGAAGGCATGCTCGTGGATGCCAGCCTGTCCTACCGCTACAACGTGACAGAGAAGCTGACGCTTATCCCGGTGATCGGCACCACCTGGTCGGACGGCGACTACAACCAGAGCTACTTCGGCGTCACGCCGATACAGGCGGCTTCGGCTGGCATCTCCTCGTTCTCTCCGGGTGGGGGGTTCAAGGATGTCTCGATCGGCCTCACTGCGAACTACCGCATCACCGAGCGCGTGAACCTGACGGCATCGGCCACGATGACGAAGCTGCTCGGTGACGCCAGGAACAGCCCCATCGTCTTCGACGACACCCAGGCCTTCGGCTTCATCGGGGTTTCCTACCGCTTCGGCAACTGACGCCTGACTGCCCGCGCTGTTGCGGCATCGCCGAAGGGGGTTGACCCCGATGGCAATGGCGTAGCGGCGCGATCCGCTTTTCCAGAGAGGTCCGCATGACATCCCGCAGAATATGGATCGCCGGAGGCGCTGTTGCGGCAGCGGCTCTCGGTGGCTGGTTCTGGCTCGGCAGCGATCCGCAATCCCTTCCGGCCGGGATCACCGGCAGCAATGGCCGGCTCGAAGCCGTGGATATCGACATCGCGGCACAGACCGGCGGGCGGCTGAAGGATGTGTTCGTAGCGGAGGGCGATTTCGTCGAGGCGGGGCAGGTTGTGGCACAGATGGACACGGCCCAACTCGACGCGAAGAAGCTGGAGGCGGAAGCCCGGATCCGGCGGGCGGAAATCGGCATCGAGACCGCGAACAGCCTCGTGACCCAACGTGAGGCCGAAAGCGATGCGGCGCAGGCGGAGGTCGAGCTGCGGGAAGCCGAACTGGATGCGGTCGAGCGTCGTCTGGCCCGATCCGAGGCTCTCGCGCTGACCAACGCCCTCTCGCAACAGGCTCTCGACGATGATCGCGCGAACGAGCGCAAGGCGCGCGCGGCGCTCGCTTCGGCCAGGGCATCCCTGGCGGCCTCGCAGGCCGCGATCGGTGCGGCACGGGCGCAGATCGTCGATGCAGAGGCTGCCGTTGCGGCCGCAAAAGCCGCGCTCGGCAGCGTCGCCGCCGAAATCACCGATGCGACGCTGACCGCGCCGCGTGACGGGCGGGTGCAATACCGGCTCGCGCAGCCCGGCGAGGTGCTGGGTTCGGGCGGGCGCGTCATCAACATGATCGACGTATCGGACGTCTACATGAACATCTTCCTGCCCACGGAACTGGCGGGACGGATCGCCATCGGCACCGAGGTGCGGCTGGTGATGGATGTGGCGCCCGGTGCGGTGATCCCGGCCACGGTGTCCTTCGTCTCCGACGTGGCGCAGTTCACCCCGCGGTCTGTCGAAACCGAGGAAGAGCGGCTGAAGCTGACCTTCCGCGTCCGGGCGAAGATCGCGCCGGAACTGCTGCTGCAGCACATCCGGCAGGTGAAGACCGGCCTGCCCGGCATGGCCTATGTGCGGGTCGATCCGAATGCGGAATGGCCCGACTTTCTGCAACAGAACCTCGTGGCACCATGAGTGATGCCGCCGTTGCGCATATCCGGGAGGTCGGCCTGACCTACGGCAGGGTCAAGGCGCTGGATTCTGTCGCGCTGGATATCCCTGCCGGCCGCATGGTGGGGCTGATCGGGCCGGACGGGGTGGGGAAATCCAGCCTGCTCGCGCTGATCTCCGGGGCGCGTGCCCTGCAGACCGGAGCACTGGAGGTGCTGGGCGGCGACATGCACCTGCCTGCGCACCGCAAGGCGGTCTGCCCTCGTATCGCCTACATGCCGCAGGGCCTGGGTCGGAACCTCTACCACACGCTGTCGGTCTTCGAGAACGTGGATTTCTTCGGGCGCCTGTTCGGCCAGGACAAGGCCGAACGCGAGGCCCGGATCACCGATCTACTGACCGCGACCGGGCTTTCGAGCTTCCGCAACCGCCCGGCGGGCAAGCTTTCGGGCGGGATGAAACAGAAGCTGGGCCTGTGCTGCGCGCTGATCCACGACCCCGACCTGCTGATCCTCGACGAGCCGACCACCGGGGTTGACCCGCTGTCGCGCCGCCAGTTCTGGGAGCTGATCGACCGCATCCGTGCGGGCCGTCCCGGCATGAGCGTCATCGTCGCCACCGCCTATATGGAAGAGGCTGCGCGCTTCGACTGGCTGGTGGCGATGAATGCGGGCCGGGTGCTGGCCGCTGGCGCGCCGGCGGAATTGATGACGCGCACGGCGACGGACAACCTTGACGCCGCATTTATCGAGCTCCTGCCCGAGGCGGATCGCAGCGGGCACAACCGCTTGGTGATCCCTCCGATGACGCGGGATGCGGGCGACTACGCCATCGAGGCTGACCATCTGACCATGCGGTTCGGCGATTTCACCGCAGTGGACGATGTCAGCTTCAGAATTCCGAAGGGCGAGATCTTCGGCTTCCTCGGCTCGAACGGTTGCGGCAAGACCACCACGATGAAGATGCTGACCGGGCTGCTGACGGCCAGCGAAGGCACGGCGAAGCTCTTCGGCCACGAGGTCGATCCGGATGATCTCTCGGTGCGCAAGCGGGTGGGCTACATGAGCCAGGCCTTCTCGCTCTATGCCGAGCTGACCGTGGCGCAGAACTTCGACCTCCATGCGCGGCTGTTCAAGCTTGATGAGGCGAAGATCGCCCCCCGCATTCGCGAGATGGCCGGGCGATTCGACCTGACCGATGTGATGGAGCAGCGGCCCGACGCGCTGCCGCTCGGCATCCGTCAGCGCCTGTCGCTCGCCATCGCCATGCTGCACGCGCCGGACATCCTGATCCTCGACGAGCCGACCTCCGGCGTCGATCCGGTGGCACGGGATGCGTTCTGGCAGATCCTGTCGGATCTGTCGCGCAAGGATGGCGTGACCATCTTCGTCTCAACCCATTTCATGAACGAGGCGGAGCTTTGCGACCGCATCTCTCTGATGCATGCGGGCAAGGTTCTGGTTACCGACACGCCCGAAGCCATCACCGGGGGGCGCGGCGCGGCGACGCTGGAAGACGCCTTCATCTCTTATCTCCAGGAGGCGATCGGTGACACCACCTCCGCGCCGGGACCGCCAGCCCCGCGGGTTCTGCCTCAGGACCATGTCCCTGCGAAAAGCCCCGCCTTCGATCCCCGCCGCATGTTCAGCTATGCGATGCGCGAGACGATGGAACTCAGGCGCGACCCGATCCGGGGCGCGCTGGCCGTGCTCGGCACCCTCATCCTGATGTTCGTGATCGGCCTCGGCATCGGAGCCGATGTGAAGGACCTGACCTTCGCGGTTCTGGATCACGACGACAGCACGATCAGCCGCGACTATGTCCAGCAGATCGCCGGATCGCGCTATTTCATCGAACAGGAGCCGCTTGCGGACTACGCGGAAATGGATCGGCGCCTGCGCGAAGGGAATCTGAACCTCGCGCTGGAAATCCCGCCGAATTTCGGGCGCGACATCCTGCGCGGCCGCGATGTAGAGATCGGGGGTTGGATCGACGGCTCCGGTCCGCAGCGGGCCGAGACCGTGCAGGGCTATGTGCAGGGCATGCATGCGCACTGGCTGACCCTGCGGATGCGCGAGGAATATGGCGCGGCGGCCGTAGCGGGCGATTTCGGCCTGCAACTGCGCTACCGCTACAACCCGGACATCAAGAGCCTCGTCGCCACGGTGCCTGCGGTGATCCCGCTTCTGCTGCTGCTGATCCCCTCGATGCTCTCGGCCCTGTCGGTTGTGCGGGAAAAGGAACTGGGCTCGATCACCAACCTCTACGTCACCCCGGTGACGCGGCTCGAATTCCTGCTGGGCAAGCAGATCCCCTATACCGCCATCGCCATGCTGAACTTCTTCCTGCTGACGGGACTGGCGATCTTCGCCTTCAAGGTGCCCTTCACCGGCAGCTTCGCCGTCTTCGTGCTGTCGGGCTTTCTCTACGTCACGGCCGCCACGGCCATCGGCCTTGTGATCTCGGCCTTCATGAACAGCCAGCTTGCGGCGGTCTTCGCGACCGCGCTGATCACCATCCTGCCGGCGGTGCAGTTCTCCGGCCTCACCGATCCGGTATCCTCGCTCGATGGCGTCGGCGCCGTGATTTCGCAGATCTATCCGACCACGCATTTCATCACCATCTCGCGCGGCGTGTTCTCCAAGGGGCTCGGCCTCAATGAACTCGGCGGCGCGATCCTGCGGCTGGCGCTGGTGATCCCGGTGCTGATCGGCCTCGGCGCGCTCCTGATGCGCAAGCAGGAGAAATAGCCGATGGACCCGGCCAACATCCTGCATCTCGGCGTCAAGGAAATCCGCGGGCTGCTGCGCGATCCGGCGATGCTGTTCCTGATCGTGTTTTCCTTCACCTTCTCGGTCTATACCTCGGGCACCTCACGCTCCGAGACGCTCAACCGCGCGCCCATCGCCATCGTGGACGAGGATCAGTCGCCGCTGTCGCTGCGGATAGTGGAAGCCTTCCAGCCACCCTATTTCGCAGCACCTGTCCTCATCACCGCCGCCGAGATGGATCGCCGCATGGACGAGGGGCTCGACACCTTCGCCTTGAACATCCCGCCCGATTTCCAGCGCGACCTGCTGGCCGACAAGCAGCCCGAGATCCAGTTGAACGTCGACGCGACGCGGATGACCCAGGCCTTTCTCGGCTCGGGCTATGTGCAGCGGATCGTCTCGGCCGAGGTGGCCGAGTTCCTCGCCCGCTATCGCGCCAGCGAGGTGCCCCCCGTGAACCTCGTGCTGCGCCCGCGCTTCAACCCCGAACTCGATGACGGCTGGTTCCAGGCGATCATGAGCGTGGTCAACAGCGTGACCATGCTGTCGATCATCCTGGCCGGGGCCGCGCTGATCCGCGAGCGCGAGCATGGCACGATCGAGCACCTGCTGGTCATGCCGGTGACGCCGCCGGAAATCCTGATCAGCAAGATCTGGTCGATGGGCCTCGTGGTGATGGCGGGCACGGGCTTCGCATTGCTCGGCATGGTGGACTGGCTCCTCGGCATCCCGCTGCAAGGCTCGCTGCTGCTCTTCTTCGCCGGCGCCGCCCTTCATGTCTTCGCTACCGCCTCGCTTGGCATCTTTCTCGCAACGATGGCGGGATCGATGCCGCAGTTCGGGCTTTTGCTGATCATGGTGCTGTTGCCCCTTCAGGTGCTGTCGGGCGGCAGCACGCCCATCGAGGCGATGCCGGAGGCGGTCCGGTTCGTCATGCAGGCCGCCCCCAACACGCATTTCGTCAAGCTGGCGCAGGCGGTTCTGTTTCGCGGCGCGGGCCTCGATGTGATCTGGCCACAAATGCTCTGGCTTCTTGCCATCGGCACCGCGCTGTTCGCGCTGTCGCTCAGCCGGTTCCGAAGGTTCCTGAAATGATCTTCCGCGCCCCGAAGCCATCAGACACTACCAGCTCACGAGCAGGAGGAGACGCAGGATGACTGTCTGGATACGATCCCTCGCGCTGGTCGCAATGACGGGGGCCGGTCTCTATCTCGCCTCCACCCTTCTGGTGTCGTCGGATGGCGCGTCGCAGGGCGTCGACACGACAGCCGGAGCGCAGGCGGCCGTGCCGCCTGCGCAGCCCGTGATGGAGCTGCTGCCACGCGAAGTTCTTCGCGTCATGCCCGCAACCATCGCCGAGCGCCTGACCGTGAGCGGCGAGGTTCAGCCGGTGCAGCGCGTCATCCTGCGCGCGCGGTCCGCGGGTGTCGTCGTCGAGCTTGGGGCGCGCGAGGGCGAGGCAGTCAGGACCGGGGATCTGCTGGTGCGGTTCGACACCGAAGACCTAGCGGCCACGCTAGCGCTGCGGCAAAGCGAGATCGACGCGACCGAGGCCCGGCTTCTCTTCGCGCGGCAGGCGCTGGACCGGATCGAGCGTCTGGCCGAACGCACGATTGCCACGCAGGAACAGCTCGACCAGGCACGGCGCGAAGCGGCTGTCCTGCAGGCGCAGCTCGACGGTCTCAGGGCCCAGGCCGGGATCGCACAGGCCACGCTGCGCGACGCGGAGATCCGCGCGCCCTTCGACGGGGTGGTCGCCAGCCGCAATGTGGATATCGGCGAGCGCGCCAGCGCCGAGGCCGAGTTGATGACACTGGTCGATCCGTCCCGGCTGGAAGCGCGGGTCCTCATCGCCACGCGCGACGTGTCCCGTCTCGCCTCCGGCCAGTCGGCAGAACTGCGCATCGACGGGCTGGAGGGCGAGACGGTCAGGGGCACCGTCCTGCGCATCAATCCGGTCGCGAACGACGGCTCGCGCTTCATCGTGGTCCATATCGGGCTCGTGAACCCGGACGGGCGGCTGCGGGGCGGCATGTTCGCCACCGGCACGATCCTTGTCGAGGAACGCGCCGATGTGCTGGCCCTGCCCGCGACCGCGCTGCGCGAGGATGAGGCGGGGGCCTATGTGCTCCGGCTGGTGGAGGGGCGGCTCGAACGCCGTCCCGTCGTGACCGGCGCCACATGGAGCGGCGGGCAGGTCGAGATCCGCGAAGGGATCGCACCGGGCGACATGATCCTCATCGCCCCGCTTCCGGGTCTCGGCGACGGCGCGCTGGCCGAAGTCACGGGGGGCTGACGGATGTTCCTCACCCGCATCTCGGTCGCGCATCCCGTCTTCGCCACCATGATGATGGTGGCGCTGGTGGTCTTCGGTGCCTTCTCCTATCCCCGACTGGGGCTCGACCAGTATCCCAATGTCGACGTGCCGATCGTCGTCGTGATGACCACCTATCCCGGCGCCACGCCCGAGACGGTCGAAACCGAGGTTTCCAAACCCATCGAAGAGGCGATCAACACCGTCAGCGGGCTCGATCGGGTCACTTCGACCTCCTATGAGGGCCGCTCGGTGGTGGTGGCCGAGTTCCGGCTCGACGTGGCCGGTCCCGCCGCCGTGCAGGAGGTCCGCGACAAGCTCGCGCCACTGGAGGCGAGTTTCGCGGATGATGTCGACAAGCCCGTGGTCTCGCGCTTCAACCCCTCGGACCAGCCGATCCTGTCGATCGCCGTCAGCGGCCCGCGCTTCGATACCGCCGGGCTGACCGCCCTGACCGAGCAGCGCATCATCCGGCAGCTGACCACCGTCTCCGGCGTCGGCCAGGTCACGCTTGTCGGCGGCCGCACGAAGCAGGTCGATATCGTCATCGACGAGACCCGGATGCGCGCTCTGTCCGTAGGCATCGACGAGGTGCTGGCAGCGCTGCGCGAGGGCAACCAGAACCGGCCCGCCGGAAACCTGGTGACCGGCTTCTCCGATCTCGGCATCCAGGTGCAGGGCCGGATCGACGCGCCCGCCGATTTCCTCGACATGATCTTGGCGCGGCGCGGCGGCGGGCCGGTCTATCTGCGCGATGTCGCAACCGTCGCGGACGGCGCGGCGGATGCGGAGAACCTCGCGCTCTATGACGGTCAGCCCGCGCTCGCGCTCGACATCGTCAAGGTGCAGGATGCCAATACCGTGCAGGTGGTCGACGACGTGATCGCGCGCCTGGACCGGTTGAACGACGAACTCGCCGCGAGCGGCGTCACGCTCAGCGTGGTCACCGATGCCTCGCTGCCGATCCGCGAATCCGTCGCGCAGGTGCAGGCCACGCTGATCGAGGGCGCGGCGCTGGCCGTGGCCATCGTCTTCCTGTTCCTGAACTCATGGCGCAGCACGGTGATCACCGGCCTGACCCTGCCCATCGCCATGATCGGCACGCTGGCGGTGATCTCGGTGCTGGGCTTCACGCTGAACACGCTCAGCCTGCTGGCCTTGACGCTCTCCATCGGCATTCTGGTCGACGACGCCATCGTGGTGCGCGAAAACATCACCCGCCACCTGCACATGGGCAAGTCGCACCTTCAGGCCGCGCTGGACGGCACGGGCGAGATCGGCCTCGCGGTGCTGGCGACGACCGCCACCATCGTCGCGGTCTTCCTGCCCGTGGCCTTCATGGACGGGATCGTCGGGCGCTTCTTCTACGAATTCGGGGTGACGGTTTCGGCGGCCGTGCTGATCTCGCTCTTCGTGGCCTTCACGCTCGACCCGATGCTGTCGAGCGTCTGGTACGACCCGGACTCCCAGCCCGATGCGAAGCGCGGGCCCGTCGGCCGCCTGATCGCGCGGTTCGAGCATGGCTTCGAGCGGCTGGCCGGGGGCTACCGCCGCCTGATCGGCTGGACCCTGCGTCATCGCCTCGTCACGCTGACTTCGACCGTGGGTATCTTCATCGGCAGCCTCTTCATGGTGCCGCTGGTCGGCGCCGAGTTCACGCCCCGGGCCGACGAGGGGCGCTTCCAGATCAATGTGCAGACCCCGGTCGGATCCTCGCTCGACTATACCGCCGCCAAGGTCGGGCAGATCGAGGCCGCGCTGCGCGAATTCCCCGAGGTCGATACGCTCTATTCCACCGTCAACACCGGCACCGCCACCGGCAAGCATCGCGCCGCCATCCTGGTCGGCCTCGTGCCGCAGGACGAGCGCGAACGCACCCCCGTCATGCTGGCCGACCCGATCCGGGAGCGCCTCTCGGTCATCCCGGGGATCGAGATCGCCATCGTGCAGCAGGGGCTCGGCGGCGGCGACAGCCCGATCCGGCTCAGCGTCCTCGGCGACGATCAGACGGAACTGGAGCGGATCGCGGCCGGGCTGATGGACGGGATGCGCGCGATTCCCGGCATGGTGGACATCGCCTCCAGCGCCGATGCGGCGAGCAGCGTGATCGCGGTGCGGCTGCGGCGCGAGGCCGCCAGCGACCTCGGCCTCGGCATCCATCAGATCGGCGCCGCCCTCGCGCCCCTGATCGGCGGCGAGGAGGTCACCACCTGGACCGACCCTCTGGGCGAGACCCACGATGTCGTGGTCCGCCTGCCGGCCGAGCGGCGCGCCGACACCGATGCGCTCGGCGACCTGATGCTCACGACCGGCGGGACGGATGCCAATGGCACCCCGGCGATGGTCCGGCTCGATCAGGTCGCCGGGTTCGCCCGGGTCGCCACCGCCTCGGAAATCCGCCGCCTCGACATGACGCGCGAGGTGCAGATCTCGGCCGACATCTCCGGCCGCGTGCTGGGCGATGCCACCACCGATCTGGAAACCCTGATCGCCACGCTCGACCTGCCCCCTGGCTATCGCATCCAGTTCGGCGGCGATTCCTCGACCATGCAGGAGACGATGGGCCACATGATTACCGCGCTGCTGATGGCCGTGACCTTCATCTATATCGTGCTGGCCTCGCAATTCGGCAGCTTCCTGCAGCCCCTTGCCATCATGGCGGCGCTGCCGCTGTCGCTGGTCGGCGTGCTGCTCGGCCTGATGGTCGCGGGCAGCACGATCAACATGTTCTCGCTGATCGGCTTCATCATGCTGATGGGGCTCGTCACCAAGAACGGCATCCTGCTGGTGGATTTCGCGAACCGCGAGCGCAGGCGCGGCCTGCCGCTGAACGAGGCGCTGGTCAATGCCGGCGCGATCCGGTTCCGGCCCATCGTCATGACCACGCTGGCGATGATCGTGGGCATGATCCCGCTGGCGCTGGCCGTGGGCGGCGGCGGGGCGCAGCGCGCGCCGATGGCCCATGCGGTGATCGGCGGGCTGATCAGCTCGACCGTCCTCACGCTGATCGTGGTGCCGGTGATCCTGTCCTACATCGACGGGTTTTCGCGGCGTGTCGCGAGATTCCTGCCGAAGGCGCCGGAGGATCACGGGCCAAGCGTCGTCCATCAGGTGGAACAGATCGGCGAGATCTGAAAGGCATCGGTGGGAAAGAGGGACCTTGATGCCGTCGGGGGGCGGTCACAGCATCAAGGCCCATCCTCGGCCGAAGTTCAACGTGAATCGTGCAACGCTTTCTCCCACCACCAGTGCGAAATGACCGGTTGAACTGCTGTTCCGGCTATCTCAGGATTGTGCTTGCTTCATCGCCCACCGATACAGGACCGATCGGAACATCTATGGCCCAGATGATTGCTTTCATTGAGATCCCTGCGAGCACGGGCATCCCTCTGCTCTGCGACAGGGCCGATGCGCTCGGCGCGCATGTCACGCGCGGCGCAGAAGAGGCGACCATCCAGGCCAACAGCGGCAGCATCGGCGTGCGCCCTGTCCCGGGCGGGGTGGAACTGGCGGTCACCTCGGACAGCGACGCGGGGCTGCAGATGTTACGCGGCGCAATTGACGGTTTCGCAGTCCAGGCCGGGATCCCTGCCCCGACCTGGCAAAGCGCCCCATCGGGGCGCGCCGCAAAAAGCCGGCTGATGTCAGCGCGGGTTCTATCCGGAACGCGCATCTCCCCCTCCTATTACCGGATCAGACTGGCGGGAGATTTTACGGCTTTTGCGAAAGGCGGGCTGCATTTCAGGCTGCTGATCGGCCCTGACGGTATGGAATGGCCCGAGGCGGGGCCCGAGGGGATCATCTGGCCCGGCGGGATCGAGGCCTGGCACCGCCCGCCCTATACGGTGCGCGCGGTCAGCCCCGAGGGCGACTGGCTGGATTTCGATGTCTTCCTGCATCAGGGCGGGCGGGTCACCGAATGGTGCCAGAATATCACCCCCGGCGCGCAGGTCATGCTGACCGGCCCCAGCGGGCGCGGCGTGAAACAGGCTGCGTGGATGGGAATCATCGGTGACGAAACCGCGCTGCCGGTCGTGCTGCGCGCGATCGAGGCCGCCGCGCCCGAATCCGGGGGACAGGCCTTCATCCTGATTTCTGACCCGTCCGACCGACAGCCGGTCGCGGTGCCGCCCGGCATGACCCTGCACTGGATCCCCCGCATTGAGGGCCGACCGCTGACGGATCTTCTGAAAGCCCTGTCGCCGCCGGACAGCGACCGCTTCATCTTCTTCGCGGGCGAGCGGCGCGAGGCCGAAGACGCCCGCCTTTGGGCCAGCACGGCCGGGCTGGGCACCGGAGAGTTCCACGCCGCCGCCTATTGGACAGCGGGCTGGGTGCCCCCTGCCGCACAAAGGCAGGCGCGGGGCGATGTGGTCATCCCGGCAGATGCGGAATGAACACCGGCCTGCCGCTGGCCGGATCGGTCAGCACCGCGGCACGAACCCCGAACACATGTTCAAGCACATCCAGCGACAGTGCGTGCTCCGGGGCACCCGCAACCACCACGCGCCCGGATTGCAGCACGACGACATGATCGGCATGGCGCGCCGCCTGGTTCAGGTCATGCAGCACCGCAACGACCGTGCGCCCCCCGGCCACCAGCCGCTCGATCAACTGCAGCACCTCCAGCTGATGTGACAGGTCGAGGGAAGAGGTCGGCTCATCCAGCAGAAGGATGTCGCTCTCCTGCGCCAGAGTCATGGCGATCCATGCGCGCTGCCGCTGCCCGCCCGACAGCGCATCCAGTGGCGCATCGGCCAGATCCGTCATGCCGGTCTGGGTCATCGCACGGGCACAGGCCGCACGGTCGGCGGCAGACCAGGCGGAGAACAGGCCACGATGCGGGTGGCGGCCATGGGCAACCAGATCGCGCACCCGCAACCCCTCGGGGGCCTGCGGTGTCTGCGGCAAAAGGCCGATGCGGCGCGCCTTTGCCCTCATGGCCAGACGCACGAGGGGCTGTCCGTCTAGCAAGACCTTGCCCGCTACGGGTTTCAGGCCACCGGACAGCCCCCGCAGCAGGGTGGATTTGCCACTGCCATTCGGCCCCGCCAGCACGGTGAAGCGGCCCGGCGGGATATCGACGCTCAGCCCCTCGACAATCGGGCGGGGTCCGTAGGCCAGGGTCAGGTCGCGGGCGGCAAGCCCCTCGGTGACGGGGCGGTCAGTCATCGCGATGCCTCCAGACAAGCCAGCCGAAGAAGGGCGCGCCGATCAGGGCGCTGACGATCCCCGCCGGGATCTGGGCAGGGGCGACCAGACTGCGCCCCAGCGTATCGGCCAGCAGCAGCAAACCCGCCCCGGTGAGCGCCGCCACCGGGAGCAGATGCCGGTGCAGCGGCCCCACCAGCCGCCGCGCCATATGCGGCGCGGCCAGCCCGACAAAGCCGATCGGCCCGGTCGCCGCCACTACCGCCCCGGCCAGCGCCGCACACAGCGCCAGCATGGCCGCCCGCAGCGGCCCCGATGGCAGACCAAGGGCTGTGACCTGCTCATCCTCGAACCCCAGAAGATCCAGCAGCCGGGCCGAGCCAAGGGCCAGTGCTGCCAGTGGCGCCAGCCACAGGAGCAGCAGGTGCAGCTTTTCCCAGCGGCTGTCCTGCAAACTGCCCGCCATCCACAGCATCGCCCGCTGCACCGCCGTGATATCCCCCATCGCGGACAGAAACGCGGACAGGCCGCCTGCGACAGCGCCCAGGGCCAGACCGATCAGGATCATCCGCTGCGAGCGCATCCCGAACCGCAGGCTCAGGATCTGGATCAGCGCCGCCATGCCCAAGGCTCCGGCCAGCGCAGCCCATGGCAGCCAGAAAGCGGCCGACGCGGGAAACAGCACCAGCAGCACCATCGCCGCCAGCGCGGCCCCGCCATTGATGCCGATCAGCCCCGGCTCGGCCAGGCTGTTGCGCATCGCGGCCTGTGCCAGCGCCCCCGCCAACGCCAGCGCGGCACCCGCCAGCATGGCCAGCAATGCCCTGGGCAGGCGCAATTCCGTGATGATGAAGGCGATATCCGGGGGCACCACCGGATCGCCTCGCAGGGCGGACAGGATCAACCCGGGCGCAATCGCCCGCTCTCCGGCCCCAAGGGCTGTCAGCAGGAGCAGCACCAGTGCGAGGGATGCAAGCGCCAGCCTCATGCCAGCCGCCCGATCCGGCTGCGCGCCAGCCACAGGAAGACCGGCCCGCCGATCAGGGCCAGCGCCACCCCGACCGGAATGTCACGGCCGAGAGTCGCGCGTGGAAGGGTATCGGCCAGCAGCACCGCAGCCGCCCCCGCCAGCATCGACAAAGGCAGCAGCCGCGCAAAGCGCGCACCCGCCACCAGCCGCACCGCCTGCGGCACGATCAGCCCGACAAAGCCCACCGGCCCGGCCAGCGCCACCGCCGATGCGGCCAGCAGCGCGGCCAGGGCGATGCCGATCCCCCACCACAGGGCGACATTCGCGCCCAGGCCCGCTGCGACCTCGGGCCCCAGCCCGATCACCGCCAGCCGCGACTGCAGGATCAGCGCGGCCGCCACGGCAAAGGCCAGCCATGGCAGCGGTGCGGCCAGATCCACCATGCCCTGCCCCGACAATGATCCGACGGTCCATTGCCGCACCGCATCCAGCGTGGCCGCATCAAAGATCAGCAGAACCGCCGTCAGCGCGGCAAGGAAACTGGCGATCACTACGCCCGCCAGGGTCAGCCGCAGGGGCGTGGCCCCGCTGCGGCCCGCCGCCCCAAGCGCATGGACCGCCAGCGCCGCAAGCCCGGCACCCAGAAAGGCCACCGGCACCATCGCGGACCGGCCCGCACCCGGAACCAGCGTGACCAGCAGCACCACCGCCAGCGCCGCGCCCGCATTGATCCCCAGCAGGCCGGGATCGGCCAGCGGATTGCGCGTCAGCATCTGCAGGATCGCCCCCGAGCCGCCCAGAGCCGCACCGACCGCCAGCGCCGCCAGCATCCGGGGCAGCCTGACGGTCGTGATCAACAGCACCTCGCGGCTGTCGCCGCCATGGATCAGCGCGATCAGGATCTCGTGCGGCCCGATCCCCGCCGAGCCGGTGCCGAGCGCCCAGAGGGCCAGAGCCAGCAGCCCCAGCAGCAAGGCCAGCACCGCCCTCATGGGGCGCCGATCATCAGCCGCTCGACATCATCCAGCACCCTATGCGCGGAACCGATGCCGGAAAACTCCATCCAGATACCGGGATCCAGCGGATGCACCCGGCCCGCCTGCACTGCGGGCAGCATCCGCCATAGCGGGTTCTGGCTGACCTCTTCCCAGCGACCGCTTTCGGCAGATCCGTTCGAGCCGCCAATGATGTAAAGCAGCAAGTCGCCGTCAAGGCCCGCGATCTCTTCCCAATCGGGGCGTTTCAGGCCGGTCGGATCGGTCTGCATCTCGTATTCGCTGCGCAGGACGCCCAGTTCATGCAGCAGCGCAAAGGGGGCCCAGGCGTCGGGCGCGTCGAGATAGACCTGAAAATCCCAGGGGGTGATGCGGATCACCGAAACTTTGGTCTCCGGCACACGCGCCTGCAGGACCGCGATCCGTTCATCCAGAGGGGCCATTAGTTGGGCCAGCCGATCCTCGCGCCCCGCGATCCTCGCTACGGCACGGTAATAGGCGCGCCAGTCTTGCGGTGTGACCAGCACGGTCGGGGCGATCCGGGCCAGCATGGGCAGCTGGCTTTCGGCCATGGAACTGCCTATGATCAGATCGGGCCGGGCCGAAACCACCGCCTCGATCGAGGGTTCCAGCATGAAGCCGATATCGGCGATCCCCTTGGCCTGCGCCTCGGACTGCAGACGGTCATCGCTCATCCCCGTCAGGGGTGCGGCCACGACCGGCAGGTCCAGTTCAAGCGTCATCCCCAACGAGAAGGTCGGGTCGATCACCAGGATCCGCTGCGGATCGGCCGGAATGCAGAGCGGGGCGCCGATATAATCAGGCCCCTCCAGCAGCCTGCCGTCACAATCCTGCGCCGTGGCGGCAAAAGGCAGGATCAGGGCCAGGATCAGGGTGGCGGCAAAACGCATGGCGTATCCTTGTCGGAAGAACGGACAGGCACCCCGGAGGACCCGGGGTGCCTGTTTCACAGCGGAAAACCCGCTCAGAAACGGTGATCAAGCCGCAATCCCACCTCGCGCCGGTCGCCCAGTGTGGCCATCACGCCCGGCCCGGCCTCGTAAAGATAATACTCGGTGTCGAAGAGGTTGGTCGCATAGGCGGTCAGGCGGGTCTGGTTCCATTGATAGCCAAACTCGGCATCGACCGTGGTGTAGGAGGACAGATCAACCGGCCGCGCCGTGCCCTGCTCCAGCCGCGACATCGAGCTGCCGGTATATTTCGCCGATGCCGCCCCGAAGAAACCGTTCGTGCCGGTCCAGCGGAAACCAAGCGCGATGCTTTGCTCGGGCGCATTGGGGAAGGGCAGCCCCGAATAATCGCCATAGCCGACCAGGTTGAAATCCGTGAACTTCGTCTTCAACAGGCCGACCGAGGAGAACAGGCTCAGCTGGTCCGAAGCGGCCCAGGACATTTCCAGCTCGGCACCGTGGCTTTCGGATTTCCCGGCATTCGCGATATAGCTGTCGCCGCTCGGGTTCGAGGGATCCACCAGAACCTCGACCTGCTGATCGCGCCAATCCTGCCAGAAGACATTCGCCGCCAGGATCAGCCGGTCATCCATAAAGCTGCCACGCCAGGCCAGTTCCAGATTCTTGGCATATTCGGCATCGTAATCGTAGACTGTGCCGCTGGCCGCCAGAATGGCCGATCCGCCCGGGCGATAACCTTCCTGATAGATCAGCGAGACCGTCTGATCCTCGGCAAAGGCATATTCCAGCCCCAGTTTCGGCAGGAAAACGGTATCCTCGAAACGCGAGCTGTTATCTGCGGTCACGGTGCCATTGCTGGCGACCCAGGCCATCTGTTTCTGGCTGATCCAGTCGATCCGCCCGCCGCCGATCACACTCCAGCCCGGGGCAAATTCCCAGGTGGCCTCTCCGAACAGCGCGACATTGGTGATATCGGCCTCGTTGCGGCTTTGATCAAAGCTGAGCAGCATGCTTTCGCGCCAGGCGTCATTGTCCGAGCGCCCGGCATAGATCCCGGTCACCCATTTCAAGCCGACGCCGTCATCATAGTTCAGGCGGAATTCCTGCGAGATGGTTTTCTGCGTGAACTGGCCGGTGGTCTGGAGGAACTCTCCCGCCGTGCCGTAATTGATGGAATCGCGATCCGTGACCGAACGGGAAATCCCCGTCAGCGCGGTCAGCCGCAGGTTGCCGTTCAGATTATGGCTGATCTCGACGCCGAAATTGTCAACCGTGGTATCGCGCATTTCGGCAAATGCCGGAAGTTGACCCACCATCGAAGCATAGGGTTCGGGCGTCAATACGCCCCAGATATCGCCACGCCTTGCGTCATAGCCCGGCGCCCCGGTGGTCCAGAGCGGGCCAGCAACATCATTATAGGTCGGGCTGTCATAACTGCGCGCATAGCTGAGCAGGACCCGGGTCGTGTCGTCGCCGGTCGGCAGCCACAGCAGCTTGCCGCGAATGGCGTAATAGTCATCCGTGATGAAATCGTCATAGCTGTCGAAACGGCGATAAGAGCGGTAATCCAGATCACTTTCTTTCTCGGACCATTCGGCGCTGACGCGATAGGCAAGATTGGGGCCGAGCGTATCCCCGAAAGCAACACCCGCACGGCGATGGTTGTCGGATCCATAGCTCAGCATCACCTCGCCCGAACGCGCGAACTCGGGATCCTTGGTCCGCAGATACATCGCGCCTGCCAGGGCAGCCCGGCCCGACAGGGTGGATTGTGGCCCGCGATAGACCTCCAGCTGCTCGACATCGAAGAAGCTGCGGGTGCCGCGCCGCACCGCATTCACCGTCTGCTGCACCCCGTCGATATACAGCGAGGCCAGCGGTGCGCCCGCAGCGCCCGGCACCAGACCTTCGGAATTGACGCCGCGGATGACGAAGCCGCTTTCCAGCCAGTCACCGGCGCTGACATTGCCCATCTGTCGGAAGGCGTCCCTCACGGCGGTCGGGGCCGGGGCGGCGGCAGGTTCGCCTGTCACGACCGCTACGCTGCTGCGGCTTTCACCCAGGACGTTGGTGGTGCGATCACCATAAAGCACGATGGTGCCCAGCATGATTCCGCCCGTATCAGCCTCGCCCGCGGCGAGTCCGGTGATCGTGACCACCCCCGGTGCGGTAAAGGCAAAGCTCAGGCCCGTGCCCTGCAAAAGCGCCGTCAGCGCAGCATCGGGCGTGGCAGGCGCAGACAGTCCGGGCGAGGTCTTGCCCACCGCCAGTGCCGGATCATAGGCCAACTGAAGGTTCGACTGACGACCAAAGGCCGCAAGGACGGTGTTAAATGCGCCCGGCGGGATGTCATAGCCCGCTTCCTGCGCCATGACCAGGCTGCCGGTCATCAGGCTGCCACCCAATACGGTTGTGGCCATCAGCATCGCCGCGAGTATCCGTCCGGCGACGCCGGAACCCCTGTCGTTCATACCAGTCTCCCCATCGGAATTCAGCGAGGGCTGGCTGCTCACGGATGCAATGGCTGCCTCGGTAAGCTCTACGAATGGGGCGGGCGTTTTTTCACCCCCGGCGGCAGATTTATTTTTCGGGCTGGGTCAGAGCGAGGTGACGACCACCATCCAGGGCGTGATCTGATGCAACCTCGCGCCATACGGGCTAACAGCGGCAAGCAACGCGTCGCGCGGTCTGCTCATGTCAAATACGCCGCTGACAAGCTTTTCGCCAAGTCCCGGATCGGCAATCATTACCCGGCCCGGCAGCCACCGCGCTATCCGGGCCACGACCACGGAAAGCGGCTCAGCCTCAATCGTCACGATGCCGTTGCGCCAGGCCGAGGCCTCCGCCGCAGCCAGTTCTATCCGACGGACAATGCGCCCGTTTGCTTCCAGTTCCAGCCAATCGCCCGGCACCAGTTCTGTTCCGCTATCGGATCCCGTCGCGATCCAGGCCTGGCCCCGATCCAGCGCCAGCGAGATCAGGCCATCCTCCTGTGACAGGCTCAGCTCGGCGGATGTGCTGTCAATGCGGGTGCCGCCGCATCTCAGATGAAAGACATCCGGCGCCGGCACGATCCTGCACCAGATCATGCCGGAAAGAAGCCTGACGTCCCGACGACCCGGCGAAAAATCCAGCGCAATGGCAGAGGCTGGGCCAAGGCTGACCACGCTGCCATCCGGCAGTGCATGGTCGCGGATTTCAGCGGTCGCGGTCATGTGATCCGCCCGGGCCGCGAGGATCATGCCCGGGCCGAATATCCCGGCCCCGCCTGCAAGACCAATGCCCAGCAGGCCGAGCCCCAATACCTTGCGTCGACTGACCCCGGTCTCGCACGGCTCTGGCACCAGCAGAGACCCTGCCATGCCATGGATCTCGGCGATTTCAGACCAGGCGCTTTCATGGGCCGGGCTGCGCGCGCGCCAGATTGCCAGCGCCGTCCGCGCCGCACTGCTCTGCGGATTGGCCTGCAGCCGGACCGCATGCGTCACCGCCTCTTCAAACAGATCCGTCTCATGCGGCGTGGGCATGCATCAGCCCTCATGCAGGATCTGACGGATGCGCCGATAGGCATCATGGACCAGCGCCCAGCCCCGGCTTGTCGACACGCCCAGTTCGGTAGAGACCTCGGCAATCGTCCGCCCCTCGATCCGGTGTAGTTCAAAAGCGCGGCGGGTGCGCTCGGGCATTTCAGCCAGGGCTTTCGCGGTCAGTTCCAGCCGCTGACGGTCATAGATCCGCTGTTCGGTCAGGGGTGCGGGATCGGCGATCATGTCGAGATCACCGGGCATCAGCGGCACCTGCGGCCGCGCGCTTTCGCGCCGCCACTGATCAATCATCAGGTTGCGGGCAATGCGGAACAGAAGGGGCGAGGGATCCTCTCCGGACTGCGGCATGGTTTGCTGGCGGCTCTTTTCCAAGATCCTCAGAAAAACGTCCTGCGTCAGATCCTCAGCCACATCCGCCGCCAGTCCCCGCCGCGTCAGCGATCGGGCGACACGGCGCGCATGCCCGCTGAATAATGCTTGAATATCCCAGGTCACGCTGAAATCCGGATCGATGTGAGCTATGCGCGCCACCATGCGGCATTGAGTTTGGCTGCGCAATGGCCGCAGGCCCCCGACGCCCCAGTTCGCGGCCTGCCCCAGGATGACCCTCCAGGCGCCAGCCCGCCAATTCGCCCAGCCTGGCCAAGGCTGATGGATGACACATCAGCCACCGCACCCGATGCGCAAGGATCGCTCAAGGCATACAGCCGATAAGACGAGCATTTTCTGCAGTTCTGACTCAATGGCTGCTTCGGGGAATGCGTTCGCGCAACATGGGTCGAGGCCGACCGGCAGCTTGTGGCCGCGGGAGTGTGGGAACTCTCTACTGTGTCAGACTTTGCCGTGGTTTTGGGAGGTCGAGATGGCAGGGTTCATCGAGGACACGAGCGCGATCAGGCTTCCCTGTTTCCCCATCGGTTGGACGACCGGATCGACGCGGACAGCATGGTCAG
>NZ_JBEFZE010000034.1:0-42732 GCF_042762395.1 Pseudogemmobacter sonorensis | reverse complement strand
TAGGCGATGGCGATATCCACCTGCCCAGAGGCGACAAGGCGCTGCAACGCCTCGGACCCGGCCTGCCGGATGTCGAAGCGAAGGCCGGGAAAGCTGCGCATCAGCGGGGGAAAGCCGTTCTGCATCAGATCGGCCGCGAAACCCTCGCCCACGCCCAGGCGGATGATCGCACGCGTCTCGTCGCGGAACTGGCCAAGAAGGTCCAGGACATGGTCCTGCTCCTCGGCCATATGGATGGCGTGTTCCACCAGCACCCGCCCGGCATCGGTCAGCCGCATGCCCTGGGAATGACGCTCGAACAGCTTCACCCCCAGCCGGATTTCCGCATCCGACAGCTTGCGCGAGATGGCCGAGGGCACGATCCCCAGCCGCTCGCCCGCGCGGCGGATCGAGCCTTCCTGCGCGGTCACCATGAATTCGCGCAGGAATTTCAGGTCGAACGCCTCGGGTGCGACGGGCGGCGCGCTCATCCCCCGGCCCGCCGGATCAGCGCGAGCCACAGCGCCGCCCCCTGCCCCAGCAGCGCATCGTCGAAATCGAAACGCGGCGAGTGCAGGCCCGGGTTTTCGCCCGCCCGCGCGGCGCCCAGCCACAGATAGGCGCCGCCAAGGCTTCCGGGGCGGTCTTGCAGCATATAGGCGAAATCCTCGGACGCCATGCTGGGGCCGCCCGGCACGGGCGAAAGCCCGGCGTCGCGCGCGGCCTGCGCGACCAGCGCCGCCGCATCGGGCGTATTGATCGTGGCGGGATAGCGGCGCTGGTAGTCCACCTCGGCGGTGCAGCCCTGCGATTCGGCGATGCTGCGGGCAAGGCGGCGCAGGTTTTCCTCCAGCAGATCGCCCGCGCGGTCGGAAAACCACCGCGCCGTGCCTGAGAGCACCGCGCTTTCGGGCGAGACGTTCCAGGCCGTCCCGGCATGCAGTTGCGTCACCGTCAGCACCGCCGGGTCCAGGGGATCGATCCGCCGCGCCGGAAGTTCGTGCAGCGCGAGCCCCAGGGCCATCGCGGCCGAGATCACCCCCTCGGCCAGATGCGGCATGGCGGCATGGCCGCCCCTTCCGCGCAGGGTGATGTCCCAGGCCGCGAAAGCCGCCATCATCGGCCCCGGGGCCGCCACCACCTGCCCCGGCGCCAGCCCCGGCCAGTTGTGCAGCGCAAAGATCCGGTCGCAGGGGGCACGGTCGAACAGGCCCTCCTCGACCATCACCCGCGCGCCGCCGTCGTTTTCCTCGGCGGGCTGGAAGATGAAATGCACCGTCCCCCGCCCCTCGCCCTGCGCGAAGGCCTCGGCCGCCAGCCGGGCGGCCAGCAAAAGCGTGGCGGCATGGCCGTCATGGCCGCAGGCATGCATCACCCCGGGATGGACCGAGGCATGGGGCAGCCCGGTCTCTTCGGTGATCGGCAGCGCGTCGATATCGGCGCGGATGCCAAGGCGCGGCCCCGATCCGTCGCCCAGCGTGCCGATCACCCCGGTCCGGGCGATGCCGCGCTGCACGCGCAGGCCCCAGCCCTCCAGCAGCCCGGCGATGAGGCCCGAGGTGCGGGTCTCCTGGAACCCCAGCTCGGGGTGGCGGTGGAAGTCATGGCGCCAGGCCCGGGCCTCGGCCAGGTGGGATTCGGGGATCGTCATGCGCCCGCGCCCTCGAAATCGCCGAACCGCAGGATCACCCCGCCCAGGCGTTCGGGCCCGGGCAGCACGAGGAAACCGTCCCGCCAGTGATGCGCAAGGCCGGTGGCGGCGGCGCGGGCCGCGACCTCTTGCGGCGTCCGGGTCTGAAGGTCGATGGCCATCACCGAGGGCGCCGCATCCGCCCAATCGGCGGCGCGGCCGTAAAGCGCCTCGAACCCGGCGGCATCGGTCACCCGCCAGCGGCCCCTGGCGGTGGCGATTTCCGTGACATGCGCCCCCGGCGCGGGCGTCTGGTCGTGGACGCGCGAGAACCAGTCCACCACGCCGGGCGCCTCCGCCCCCGCAACCACCGTCAGCCCGGCGATGCCGGTCACGCCGTTGGGGTGATCCATCCAGTCGGGATATTCGATCAGGTCGCGGCGGAACTGCTGGCAGGCGAACAGCGACAGGCGCGGGAAATCGGCATTGGCGAGGATTTCCAGCCGGGTCCTGGTGCGGTCGGGGGTGCCGTCCCCGCGCGTGACATCGCGCCCGAAATGCACGGTGCCGGTCACCGCCACGCCGCGCGCGCGCAGGGCCTGGGCATCCGCCTCGGCATCCTCGCTGTTCAGCGCGGTCAGGCAGACCCCCTCGCGCGCGGCCAGATGCGCCTCGACATGGCGGCCGAAGCGAAAGCCCCCGGCCTCATGGCCGTCCAGAAGCGCCGGATCGCCGATCGACACCACCTCGAAAAGCTGGCCCGCGAAGATCAGCACCATGGTCGAGGTGCCCCAGGGATGCTGGCTCAGCCCCCGCGACAGAAAGCCAAGCGCCATATAGGTCTCGCGCGCGGCGGGCAGGTCCCGCACACAGACGAGCGCATGGTCGAGACCAAGCGAGGAAAGGGTCATTCCAGTTCTCCGATCCGAATGCCAAGCTCATGTGCCGGGCGGGCGCGGCCCTCAAGCAGGCGGCCCCTGGCCCCGATGAAAAGCCCGCGCGCAGGCACGTCCTCGGTCACCACGGCGCCCGAGGCCACGACCGCCCCCTCGCCGATCTCGATGGGGCCGATCAGCTTGGCGCCCGCACCGATCACCGCGCCCCGGCGGATCTTCGGGTGGCGCCCCTCGCCCCGGTCGACCAGGTTGGTGCCAAGCGTGACGCCGTGCCACAGGCTCACATCCTCTTCGATCACGGCGGTCTGGCCGATGACCAGGCCAAGGCCATGGTCGATCCAGACCCGGCGGCCGATCCGCGCCTCGGGCATGATATCGGCGCCGAAGGCGCGCAGGAAACGGATCTTCAGCGCATGGGCCACGGCGGCGCGGCCCTGGCCGAGCAGGTGATGGGCGAAGCGATGGGCCAGCAGGCCTTGCAGCCCGTTGGCGAAGAGCAGGCTGGTCACCGCGCCGCCGGGATCCTGATCGCGGGCGGCGGTGACGCGGCAATCCTCGCGCAGAAGGTCGAAAAGCGCGCCTCCGGGCGCGGCGAGCGGCGCGGCAAGGCGCAAGAAGCCCCCCGCCACATCCCCCGGCAACGCCTGCGCCAGCACCCCGGCGATCAGCGCGCCGTCATGCGGCAAAGCGTCGGGATCCAGCCCGATCAGGGCGCCCAGCCCGGGATCGCGCCGCAACAGCGCCCGGGCATCGCGCAGGAAGGCATCCGGCGCGGGAAAGGCCATCGAAAGCATCGTTTCTTCCATGCGGCAACCACAATGACGACAAATCCGCTTCCCGCCAGATTATCGCAGGGAAAACTGCCGTCACCCGCAAAACCGACATGTCGGCGTTCGCAATAGAAGAACACTGGAAAAGCGGCGCACCTGGACCGCGAGCCCGGCGGACAGGCCAGAGCACCGCAACCGACCCGGCCTGGAAAAGCAGAAAACGGCACCGACGCCTGCCACTGGCGCGCCGCAAAGATCCGATTTTCAAATATATCCGGCTTAAGTGGTGCCCAGAGCCGGAATCGAACCAGCGACACGCGGATTTTCAATCCGCTGCTCTACCAACTGAGCTATCTGGGCACCGTTCCAAGGGCTTCGCCCTTCGGGTGGGCGGGTGATACAGGCGGCGGCGGGGGCTGTCCAGAGGGAAAACGCCCTTCACGACGACCTTTCGTCAGAGCGCCCGGCGGGGGGACGGGCGGGCGGCTCGACCGGCGCGGCGGCCTCATCCTCGTCCAGGGCGGGGATGCGGTAACCCTCGCCCAGCCAGCGCGCCAGATCCACATCGGCGCAGCGGCGCGAGCAGAACGGGCGCCATTCGGTCTGGGTCGGTTTCGCACAGATCGGACAGGTCATGGCCAAAGCTCGGACAGGGCCGAACGGTCGCGGCGGCGGGTGAGTTCGTAAAGGCCAAGCGTGCTCCACCCCACCAGATTGGCCTCGCCGCCCGCGCGGAAGGCCGCCTTCATCACCTGGTCCAGGATATGGCGGTCACGCTTCGGGATCGGGGCGAAATCGACCACCACCTGGCCGCCCAGGCCGCGCAGGCGCAACTGGCGCGGCAATTCGCGCGCGGCGGCGACATTGGCCTTCAGGCTGGCGGCGGGCGAGGTGTCGGCGCCGGTGTTCACATCCACCGCGACCAGGGCGCGGGTCGGCTCGATCCACATATGGCCGCCGCCGCCAAGCGCCACCTGGGGGCCAAGCAGCGCGTCCAGCGCATCGTCCACCGCATGGGCGCCGAACTGCGCGCCGGGGGGGCCGTCGGCCTCGACCACCTCGTCGGGCGCGGGGTCGAGCCAGTCGCGCCAGGCCAGCTCATGCGCCGTGGCGGCATCGACCAGCAGCTCCGGCGCGCCGGAAAGATCGGGCAGCACCGCCTCGGCCATCGCGCGCATTTCGGCCAGATCGGCCGCCACCTCCTCCTCTCCGGCCAGCCCCGCGGCCGAGCGCAGGATCACGCCAAGATCGGGCGCGGCCCCCGCCATCCCCGCCTGCGCCAGCGCCTCAAGCCCCTCGCGCCGCCCGCTGTCCTGGATGCGGCGCGAGACGTTCAGCCCCGGCGCCCCCGGCGTCACGATGGCGAATCGCGACTTGAACAGCAGCCGCGTCACCACCGGCAGCGCCTTGCCCGGCTCGGGCGCGGGCCCGGCGATCTGGACCAGCAGCGGCTGGCCCGCCGAAACCCCGCCGGTCTGGCGCAGGAAACCGCGCGCGCCGCCGGGCAGCCTGACGAAAAGCCCGCCCTGCCCCTTCATCGGCCGCTCGGCAACCGCGCGGCAGATCGCACCGGGGGAAAGGCCCTCCCCCGCCGGATCGATCGCGATCTCCTCCAGCCGCCCGTCGACCATCAGCGCCGCGGCCTCGCGGCCGTCCAGACGGTCCAGCACGATCACCCGGCCCTTCATCGCATCTCTCCGCGCAGCAAACCCCGGATCATGTCAGTCCTGGCGCCAGACCGGCCAGCCGGCGGCGGAAAGCAGCCGGGCCGTCTCGGCCAGGGGCAGGCCGACGATGGCGCTGAAACTGCCGGAAATCCAGGGGAAGAACGCGCCCGCCAGACCGTGGATGCCGTAGCCCCCGGCCTTGCCCTGCCATTCGCCGCTGGCCAGATAGCCGTTCAACTCGGCATCCGAGAGCCGCTTCATCTTCACCGCCGAAACCACCTCGACCGCCCAAAGCCGCGCATCGCGCCGCACCGCGACGGCGGTGATCACCTGATGGCGCCGCCCGCCCAGAAGGGTCAGGAACCGCGCCGCCTCTGCCGCGTCCGAGGGCTTGCCAAGGATCCGGCGGCCAAGCGCCACCGTGGTATCGGCCGAAAGCACGACATCCCCGGGCGCCGAGGGGATGGCCTGCGCCTTCTCGCGCGCGACGCGGGCGGCGTAGGGGCGGGGCAATTCGCCCTTGCGCGGATCCTCGTCGATGTCGGGGGCAAGGATCAGGTCGGGCGTCACGCCGATCTGCGCCAGAAGATCCTTCCGGCGCGGCGAGGAAGAGCCGAGGATAAGCCGCAACTTACTTGAAGCGATAGTTGATGCGGCCCTTCGACAGGTCGTAGGGGGTCATTTCCACCTGCACCTTGTCGCCGGCCAGAACACGGATGCGGTTCTTGCGCATCTTGCCTGCCATCGTCGCGATCAGTTCATGGCCATTGTCGAGTTCGACCTTGAATGTCGCATTGGGCAGGAGTTCCTTCACGACACCGGGGAATTCGAGAATGTCTTCCTTGGCCATGTTCACTCCGTAACGGGGTCAAGCCCGCGGGTCTCCGCGGGCACAGTGCCCGGCATATGCGCCCCGCCCCGCCCTTTTTCAAGGACTTTCTGCCGGGCGCGCCGCCAAACCACCCCGAGCGCCGAAGAGGGGCGCCGAAGAGGGGCGCCGAAAACCGGCCCGGTCCCCGCCTCCCCCGCGCCACCTCTTCATCTTGGCAAAAATATCCCCGCCGGAGGCATCCCCGGCCCGCGTTCAAAGCCGCCGCATCCAGAACTGAAGCGGCTTGCCGCTCTCCTCCGTCGCCCCGATGTCGCGCCAGGCGAATTGCGCCACCGCGCCCTCGACCCGGGCATAGCCGCGCCGCGACCAGAATCCCTCGTTCGAGCGGGCATCCCCCGGGCGCAAGGGATGATCCCCGGGCCGGATCACCGCGCAGAAGGCCATATGGCTGTCGCCAAGCGCGCGGGCGCGGGCCTCGCGCAGGTCGAAGAATCGGTGCCCGATGCCCCTGCCCCGGTATTGCGGCAAAAGCACCGATTCCGCCGCGTAGTAGATCTGCTCGACCGGCAGGCCGATGCGGCGCAGGGGGGCTGCGAATTCCGCCGCATGGTCCTCCATCGGCGAGGCGGTGGCCGCCCCCACCAGCCGCGCGCCGTCGAAAGCGCCCACCACCAGCGCGCCGGGGCTGTCGCGATAGACCCGCAGGTAGTCGCGCTCGTATGCGAGATCGCCGTCGTAAAGATAGGGCCAGTCGCGAAAGACCGCGATCCGCAGCCGCGCCACATCGTCGAGCGCGGCGCCAAGCGCCTCGCCGGCAAGGGCGCGGATCTCGACGCCGCCTGCCCCGGCCTGCCCGCTCATCCCGCTGCGGCCTGCCCGCCCGGGATCTGGCCGCCCGGGGTCTGGCCGCCCGAAACCCCCGCGCCCGAAACCGGCGCGCCCGAGATCTGGGCGATCCAGTCGGCAAGGTTGTAGAAGGTGCTGACCCGCGCGATCCTGCCCTCGCGCAGCGTGAAGAACGCCCCGGCGGGCAGGATGTATTTCTGCCCCCTCGCCTCGGGCAGGCCCGGGTCGGTCTTCAGATATTCGCCGTGGACGGTGAATTCCGCCGCCGCCCGCGTGCCTTCGCCATTCACGAAGATCACGATATCCTTCAGGGTCTCGCGATAGCTTACCCCCATATGCGCGCCGAATTCGGCGAATTTCGCGCGCCCCAGCCGGATCGCGCCCTCGTTCACCCGATGCTCGACATCCTCGGTGACCAGCGCCGTCATCGCCTCGGGGTCGAGCGCGTTGAAGGCGGCGTAATAGGCCTCGATCAGCTTGCGGGCTTCGGTCTCGGGCGTGGGCATCGGCGGGCTCCTCTCGTCGGGCCAGGGTCGGACATGGGTCGGACATGGGTTGGAGGCGAAGGATAGCGGCGCGGACAGCGGGGGAAAGGCCTAAAAGCGAAAGGGGCGGCCGCGAAAGCGACCGCCCCTTGCGTGGAAGGCCGGGCATGGAAGCCCGGCATGGAAGCCCGATACGGATCAGAGCGCGGCCAGCGCGGCGCGGACGGTTTCCGCCAGGGGAGTCGTCGGGCGCCCGATCAGGGTCGAAAGCGTCCGGCTGTCGTCGAAAAGCGCATCGGCGGCGCCGGTCTGGGCATCGCTGTCGGCAAGGATGGCGGCAAAGCCCGGATGCAGGCCGAAGCCTTCCAGCGCCTTGGCATATTCCGCCTCGGACATGTTGACGAAGGCCACCGGCTTGCCCGATTGCCGCGCCACCTCGGCGGCCAGGTCGGCGGCGGTGAAGGCGGTGTCGCCCGCCAGTTCGTAGATCTTGCCTTCATGGCCCGCGCCAAGGGCGGTCACGGCGATCGCCTCGGCGTAATCGGCGCGCGGCGCCGAGGAGAACCGCCCCTCGCCCGAAGCGCCGATGATCGCGCCATGTTCCAGCGCCGCGCCAAGCGCGCCGGTCGAATTCTCGGTATACCAGCCATTGCGAAGGATGGTGAAGGGCAGGCCCGAGGCCTTCAGCAGCGCCTCGGTCGCGACATGCTCCTCGGCGAGCTTCATCGTCGAGCCCTCGCCCTTGAGAAGCGAGGTGTAGATCACCCGCCCGACGCCCGACGCCTTCGCCGCCTCGATCACCGCCTTGTGCTGCGCGAAACGCTGGCCGACCGCGTTCGACGAGATCAGCACCAGAACCCCGACCCCCTCCAGCGCCGAAAAGGTCTCGGGCAGGGTATAGTCGAAGGCGCGGGCCTCGACCCCGGCTTCGGCGACCCCGGCTTCGGCGACGCGGGACGGATCGCGGGCCAGGGCCACGACGGCCGCTTCGGGCGCGCGCGCCTTCAGCGCGGCAAGGGCGAGTCGGCCAAGCTGGCCGGTGGCGCCGGTGATGGCGATGGTCATCGGATGTCTCCATTCCCTGAAATTGACAGCGACAGAGATAACGCATTACTTACGAAAAGGAAGAACGCACCTTTTTGTCAGTATGCCGAAGGACCGCACATGACCTCGCCCAGGGATGCACAGAACCTGCTCGACCGCTGGCAGCGCGGCAATGTGATGGCGGCCGACTGCCCCTCGCGCAGGATGCTTCAGCACCTGACCAACCGCTGGGGCACGCTGATCATGGTGACGCTTGCCACCGGGCCGCATCGTTTCGCGCAATTGCGCCGCGCGGTCGGGGGCGTCAGCGAAAGGATGCTGAGCCAGACGCTGAAAGAGCTGGAGGCCGACGGTTTCGTGCGCCGTCTCGCCCATGACGTGGTGCCGCCGCATGTGGAATATTCGCTGACCCCGGCCGGGCGGGGCGCGGCCTGCCACCTGATCGCGCTGGTGGGCTGGCTTGAGGAGAATGTCGGCGCGATCCAGGCCGCGCGGCAGGGGCATGCGGCCTAAGGCCGCGTGCGCCCTGCCGATCTGGGCGCGTCCGATCCGGGACCTGCCGATCCGGGACCTGCCCCGGGCCCGGGACCATGACCCTGCCGATCCGGCCCCAACGATCGGCCCCCAACGAACGGGCGGCGTCGACCCGGCCCCGCCGAAATCGCCCTAGCCCTCCGCCCCATCCCGGGCGGCATCGGTCTGCGGCGGGCCGAAGCGCTGGATCATCCGCCCCCGGATCTGGTCGCGCGCCTGTCTGTAGGCGGCCAGCCGGGCCTCGCGGCTTTCGCCAAGGCCGGTCGGATCCAGGATCGGCCAGTATTCCACCTCGATATGGTGGTAGCGCGTCAGTTCCAGCGCCATGCGCTGGCTGGCGGGCGACAGCGCGACGATCAGGTCGAACTGGCCCAGATCGTCGCCCCAGTCGATCATCTCCTCGAACGAGCGGGCGCGGTGGCGCGAGATCTCGACCCCGATCTCCTGGCAGACCGCGATCGAGAAGCCGTCCACCTCCATGTCGTTCCTGACCCCCGCCGACTGGACATAGGCGCGCTGGCCGTAGAAGTGTTTCATCATGCCCTCGGCCATCGGAGAGCGCACCGCATTATGGTCGCAGCAAAACAGCACGGACTGCGGCAGATCGGCCAAATTCACCCCCTGAGCAACACGCAGATCAGGGTGAACAGCCGCCGCGCGGTGGCGTTGTCGACCTCGGCCTTGCCCGAAAGCCGCTCGACCAGGATCGAGGCGCCTTCGTTGTGGATGCCGCGCCGCGCCATGTCGATGGCCTCGATCTGGCTGGGCGGCAGGCGCTTCACCGCCTCGAAATAGCTTTCGCAGATCTGGAAATAATCCTTCACCACCTGCCGGAACGGGCCGAGGCTCAGGTGGAACTCGCCGACGGGGCTTTCGTCCTCGCAGCCCAGGCCGAAGACCAGCCGTCCCTCGCGGATCGAAAGCCCCAGCCGGTAGGGGCCGGGCGGCACCTCGCGCCCCTCGCGCGGGGGCAAGGCGAAGGCGTTCTCCTCCAGAAGGTCGAAGATCGCGACGCGGCGCTCCTGCTCGATCTCGGGCGTGGCGCGGGCCAGGCCGGTCTCGTCGATTTCGATATGGCACAGGCGACTGGTCATGGCGCGGGCTTTCGGGGCGGGCGAAACGGAAACGCGGTGGGGCCGCGCTACGGGCAAACCGCGCCGGACGGGGCCGGTGCGAACCCTGCCTTGATGCCCGAAGCCCGGCCCCTCGCGCAATCCCCTATCGCCCGGGCCTTGCGCAGGGCGCCCTCAGCGCAAACCGGGCCCCATGACCCAGTCGGGAAGCGCGGTCGCGATGGCGGGGAAGACGGACAGGATCGCCACGCCCGCCAGCATGGCCAGCCAGAACGGTGCGACGCCGCGATAGATCACCCCTTGCGGCACATGGCGGGCGACCGAATGGACGATGAAGACGTTCATCCCCACCGGGGGCGAGATCAGCCCCATCTCCAGCACCACCATGACGATCACGCCGAACCAGATCGGGTCGAACCCAAGCGCCGTCACCACCGGAAAGAACACCGGCAGCGTCAGCACCAGCATCGCAAAGCCGTCCATGAACATGCCCAGCACCAGATAGCACAGCACGATCAGCGCCATCACCCCCCAGGGGCCAAGGCCGGATCCGGTCAGCGCCGCGCCGATGTCCTGCGGGATATGGCTGAGCGCCATGAACGGGTTGAACAGATGCGCCCCGATCAGGATCAGCATCACGCTGGCCGAGGTCAGCGCGCAATCGCGCCCCGCGTCCCACAGGTCGCGCAACCCGATCCCGCGCCGCGCCAGGCCCAGAATGGCCAGCAGGCCCGCGCCGACGGCGGCGGATTCCACGGGCGAGAAGAGGCCGCTGTAAAGCCCCCCGATGGTGACCAGGATCACCGAAAGCCCCGGCAGCGCGCCGATCATCGCGCGCCGCGCCGCGGCCCGCGCCACCGGCGCACCGGCCGGGCCCGCCCCCGGGCGGCGCCAGCAGATCAGCGTCACCACCGCCATGAAAAGCCCAAGCAGCAGAAGGCCCGGCAGGAAGCCCGCCAGAAACAGCCGCCCGATGCTCTGCTCGGTCAGGATCGCGTAAAGCACGAAGCCGGTCGAGGGCGGGATCAGGATGCCCAGCGTGCCGCCCGCCGCCACCGTCGCGGTGGCGAGGCGGGGGGCATAGCCGTAACGCTCCATCTCGCCCAGCGAGACCTTGCCCATGGTCAGCGCCGAGGCGATGGACGAGCCGCAAAGCGCCGAGAACGCGCCGCAGCCCAGAAGCGTCGCCTGCGCCAGCCCGCCCCGGAACCGCCCCACCAGCGCGAAGGCGGCCTCGTAAAGCGCCCGGCTCATGCCGCCGCGGCTGGCGAGATTGCCCATCAGGATGAAGAGCGGGATCACGATCAGCTCGAATTTCGAGGCCAGGGTGAAGGTCTCCGAGGCCAGAAGGCCCATGGCGACGGGCAGGCCCGACAGCGCCCAGATCCCGACGAAACCGACCGCGAACATCGCGAAGGCCACCGGCACCCGCAAGAGGATCAGCGCCAGCAGCGCAAGGATGCCCGCCAGGCCGGAAAGGGTGTCAGCCATGGCGGGGCCGCTCCGGCAGGATGGCGCGCAGGATCCCCCCAAGCGCCGCGATCACGGCGAAGGCGGCAAGGGCGTGCTGAAACGGCGCCTTGGAGATCGACAGGATATTGCTCGACAGGTTCAGCAGGGCCGAAAGCCGCGCCGCATCCCACAGCGCCCAGGCCAGTGCGAGCCAGATCGCCGCCCCCAGGGCCGCCGACAGCCGGTCCCCTCCGCGCCGCATCCAGCCCGGCATCGCACCCGCGAAAAGATCGACCCGGATCTGCCCGCCCCGGTGGTCGAGCATGGCCAGCGCGCCGAAGGTGACCACGACCATGCCCATTTCGGCCAGGTCCTGCGCGCCGAACAGCGGGCGGCCGAAGCCGCGCCCGACCACATCGGCCAGAAGCATGCCGGTCAGGGCCAGCAGCACCGCGCCGGAAAGCCGGGCGCAGAACGCCGCCAGCCCGCCCGCGATCCGGTCGAGGAAGCCGAGCGCGCGGCGGAACAGGGCATCGGGTTGCCCCCCGCCCCCGACAGCGGGCTGTCCCCCGCCCGTGGCTGCAGGCCGCCTCTCCCGCCCAGACTCGGGTCGCCCAAACTCGGGCCGCTCGGCGCCGGTGGCGGCGGGCCGTCCCCCATGCTCGACCGCGCCGCCCGTGGTGGTGGCGTCCGTGGCCCCGTCGCGCCCGGAGGTGTCAGGTCTGGGGGTGCTCACTCGGCGCCCCGCATCGCGGCGATGGCGGCTTCGGCCCCCAGACCCGCGATGGCGGCCTCGGTCAGCGGCAGAAGCACCGCCTCGAAGGCCGCGATCTCGGCCCCGGTCAGATCCACCACCACGCCGTCGCGGGCGCGCAGCCCCCCGATCGCCGCCGCGCCCCTGGCATTCCAGGCCGCCTCGGCATGGCGCGAGAGATCGCGGCCCGAGACCGCGCGCAGCGCGGCACGCTCGGCCTCGGGCAGGGCCTCGACCCGGGCGGCATTGGCGACGACATAGAAGGCCTGATTGCCCAGCGGAATCCCCAGCGTCACATGGCCCAGCACCTCGTCGAAGCGGAAGTCCGAGATCCCGCTCGACCCGATGATCACCCCGTCGACCAGCCCGGTCTGCAATGCGTTGTAGACATCGCCCGCGGGCATCTGCACCGGGATCGCGCCAAGCGCCTGCACCACGCCCGAGGTGACCGAGCCGGAGACGCGGATCTTCAGCCCCGCAAGGTCCGAGGGCGCGCGGACCGCGCGGTCGCGGGTGACCAGCACGGCGGGCTCGGCCGTCCACAGCGCCAGCGGCTCGGTCGCGGGATATTCGCGCGCCAGAAGCCCCGCCTCATGGCCGTTCCACAGGAAATCCGCGCCACTCATGCCCTGGGGCAGCGCGCCGGGATATTCGGTCAGCATGGAAAGCGGGAATTGCGACGAGGTATAGCCCGGCAGGCCCCAGACGATATCGGCCACGCCCTGCACGGCGCGGACATATTGCTCGGCCGGGCCCGCGCCCAACTCGCCCGCCGGATAGGTGCGGATCACCAGGCCCGAGGGCGCGACGCCCGTGGTCAGCGGCGTCACGATGGCCTCGGTCAGGGTATGGGTCGGGGCGACGAAATGCGCGAAACGCAGGGTTTCGGCCGCCGCCGGAGTGGCCGGACCCATGGCGGGCGCGGCAAAGAGCAGGACAGCAAGGGCCGCCCGGATCGGGAAAGTCATGTCATATCCTTTCTGCGGAAGGGCGCGGCCCGAAGCCCTGCGCCCGAAGGAAGACCGAGGCCGGAAGAGCGGCCCCGGAAGGCGCGGCGCCAAGGGCCCGGACCCGAAGGGCCGGAGCCCGCGGGCGGGATCAGGCCTCGCCCCAGATCGCCTCGGCGGTCTTCACCACCAGTTCCAGCTTGCGCTTCTGACCGTCCTCGGTGATCGCATTGCCATGTTCGGTCGAGGCGAAACCGCATTGCGGCGCGATGCCAAGCTGGTCGAGATCGACATGTTTCGACGCCTCGTCGAATTTGGCGCGCAGCCAGTCGAGATCTTCCAGATCGCCGGTCTTCGTGGTGATGAACCCCGCCATCACCCGCTTGTCGCCCCTGGGCAGCAGGCGCAAGGGCTCCAGCCCGCCCGCGCGATCGGTGTCGTATTCCATGAAATACACATCGACCGAGGTCTGGTTGAAGATCGCATCCGCCGCGAAGTCGTAGCCCCCCTCGGCCACATGCGAGGAGCGGAAGTTCCCCCGGCACATATGCATGCCGATCACCAGATCCTCGGGGCGGTCCCTGATCGCCTCTTCCAGCATCCAGGCGTATTTCTTTACCAGCTCATCGGGGTCCTGCCCCATGGCGCGTCGGATCTCGCGCTGTTTGGGATCGCCCAGATAGGCGAAGAAGATGTCGTCCAGTTGCAGATAGCGGCAGCCCGCGTCGTAGAAGGCCCGCACCGCCTTTTTATAGGTCGCGGCGATGTCGTGGAACAAAGCCTCCGGATCGCGATAGGGGGCGTGTTCGATATTCTCCGGCTCCATCCGGTAGTGGCAGGCCGAGGGGCCGGGGATCGAGATCTTGGGTACGCCCTCCCCGGGGCGCACCAGATCCCGCACGAAGGTGAAATGCGCAAGCATCGGATGATCGGCGGGAAAATCCAGCGGCCCGGTCAGATGCGCCTCGATGGGGGGCGTCTTGTGCTCGGTCTGGAACGGCAGGCTTCGGGTCGAGGGCTTCATGTCGAGGCCGGTCAGCATGCCCATGAAATCGTAGTGCCAGAACTGGCGGCGCACCTCGCCGTCGGTGAAGACCCTGAGGCCCGCATCCTTCTGAAGCTTCACCAGGTCGCGGACCGCCATATCCTCGACCAGGGTCAGCTCGCCGTCGAAAATGCCCCGCTCGCGCAACGCGCGCACCATCCCGGGGCGCAGGAGAGAGCCGACATGATCGGCCCGGCAGGGCGCGCGGCGGCGGAAACGGGATTCGGTCTGGATCATCGTGACATGCCTTCCGGGCGGCCCGGAAACCCCCGGGCCGATAAATGAACGGACGCGCCCCGCGACCAAAGGCCGCGAAACGGGCCCCCACGACCGGGGTCGTGAAGGCGCTTGCCGTCACCTTTGCGGATTTGCCGCTCCCGACGCGCCCACCGCGGCCGGAACAGGTGAACAGATCCGGGCAGGTTTCCTGACTTGCGGGTCGCCGCCTTGTCCGGCCTTCCCGGCGCGTTTTGCGCACCAGTGGCATGTCGGACAGGCTCTCCGCCTACAGTTGCGGGGGCAGTCCCGGATTCGGGCCTTCGCCCTGACCGGATTCCCTTTTACCCGGGGCTTCCCCCGGCACCTGGATCAGCACGCAGGCTCTGCCGCCGCGCCGCATCTGTCAATGGATGCGGTGTTGAAATCATCGCATGATGATGATGAAGCCGGACGCCCGCCGCGCGGCGCCGCAGGCCAGGTCCCGCACGGAACGGCACCCCAGAAATCCGGTTTCGTCCCGGCCAGAAACCGCCTATATTCGCCGCATCGGCGCCGGTCGGGGCGCTTGCGCGCCGAGAGAACAAGCCTCGAAAAAAGCCCCGGAGCAGGCCCGCCATGCGCATCGTCTACCATCTCGGCGCCCATTGCACCGATGAAGAGCGGCTCATCCGCTGCCTGCTGAAGAACCGCAGCGCCCTGGCCGAGCAGGGCATCGCCGTGCCCGCCCCCACCCGCTATCGCCGCCTCTTGCGCGACACCGCCGTCCAGCTCAAGGGCGCCGCCGCCTCGGTCGAGACCCAGACCATGGTGCTGGAGCAGATCATGGACGAGGATGACGCCGACCGGCTGATCCTGAGCTGGGACAGCTTCCTCGCCTTTCCGCAATGGGCGCTGCGCGGCCAGCTTTACGGTTTCGCGGGCGAGCGGATCCGCGCCTTCACCCAGATCTTTCCCGCGATCGGCGCCGAATTCCACCTGGCGATCCGCAACCCCGCGACCTTCCTTCCCGCCCTGTTCGAGCGCCAGAAGGGCAAAAGCTACGAGGAATTCATCGAAGGCGCCGATCCGTTGCAGATCCGCTGGTCGGATGTGGTGCGCCAGATCGTGACCCAGAACCCCGGCGTGCCGCTGACGATCTGGGCCGACGAGGATACGCCGCTGATCTGGGACGAGGTGCTGCAAGAGGTCTCGGGCCATGACGACGGTTTCGCACTTGAGGAAACCGACGAGCTGCTGTCGCTGATCATGTCGCCCGAGGGCTTCGCCCGGATGCGCCGCTACACCGACGACCACCCCCCTGCCAATCTGGCGCAGAGGCGGCGGATCGTCACCGCCTTCCTTGAGAAATTCGGCCGCCCCGACCAGCTTTCCCTGCGCTTCGACCTGCCCGGCTGGACACCCGCGCTGGTCGATTCGATCACCGAGGGCTATTACCGCGACATCGAGACGATCCGTAACCTGCCCGGGGTGGCGTTCCTTTCGGCCTGACGCCCCCCCTGCCCCATCGCGCGGCGGGGGCGCCGGGCGGTTTCGTCCCGCACGCCCCGATCGAAGGCCCCTCGCCCGCTCCTTGCCGCAATACCTCGCGCTCCAATGCCCTTTGCCGCCGCGGCGGCGACGGCCCCTCCCGGCGGGCAGGCGGCATCCGCGGCGGCCCATGGCGCGACAGATTACCGCCAAGACCGGCCAATGAGACCAGCCAACCGCCTGACAGGAAAGCCAAATTCGAAGGGGGAAAGATGGTGCTGCAAGAGAGGATTGAACTCTCGACCTCTCCCTTACCAAGGGAGTGCTCTACCACTGAGCTACTGCAGCGCCGTCGGTGGAGGCGGATTTAGACGCAAACATCTGCCTCCGCAACCCCCCTTTTGACATGCCGCTCTGGACCGGGCCTGCGGGCTGGGATAAGGCTCGGCCCATGCGCAAGACCGAAGATGGAAATCCCCCCGCGGGGCAGCGCCCCGCATCGCCCGGCGTCGGCTCGCACCGCGCCGCGAAGGCGGGTGCGGCGAAGCCCGCGACGCGCGAGGACCGGCTCAAGGCCGCGCTCAAGGCCAATATGGCCCGGCGCAAGGCCCAGGCCCGGGTGCGGGCGGAAACGGGCGGCCCCGGCGCGGGGGCGCAGGCGGCGAAAGAGGCCGGAGAAACGGACTGAGGCGCGCGGCGCGGCCCCGGGCGGCCGCGGATGGCCCCGAGGGCAGAGACGGAACAACGACAAGAACGGCAGCAAGAGGCGGGCATGGATTCGATACTGGTCAAGGGCAACGGGCCGCTCAACGGGGCGATTCCCATCGCGGGCGCCAAGAACGCCTGTCTGGCGCTGATGCCCGCCACGCTCTTGTCGGAAGAGCCGCTGACGCTGACCAATGCGCCGCGGCTTTCGGACATCCGCACCATGACCAGCCTGCTGCAATCCTTGGGGGCCGAGGTCTCGTCGCTGCAGGACGGCAAGGTGATCACCATGTCCTCGCATGGCGTGCTGAACCCGACCGCCGATTACGACATCGTGCGCAAGATGCGGGCCTCGAACCTGGTGCTGGGGCCGCTGCTGGCGCGGCTCGGCCATGCGGTGGTCTCGCTGCCCGGCGGCTGCGCCATCGGCGCGCGGCCGATGGACATCCATATCGACGCGCTGGCCGCGCTTGGCGCCGAGATCGACCTGAGGGACGGCTATCTGCATGCGAAGACCCAAGGCGGGCTGACGGGCGCTGTGCATGAGATGCGCTTCGCCTCGGTCGGCGCGACCGAGAATTTCGTCATGGCCGCAACGCTCGCGAAGGGCACCAGCGTCCTCAGTAACGCCGCGCGCGAGCCCGAGATCGTCGATCTCGTGCACTGCCTGCGCCGGATGGGCGCCGAGATCGAGGGCGAAGGCACGCCGACCATCACCATTCAGGGCGTGACCGCCCTGCGCGGCGCCACCCATCCTGTGGTGACCGACCGGATCGAGCTTGGCACCTACATGCTCGCCCCCGCGATCTGCGGCGGCGAGGTGGAATGCCTGGGCGGGCGGATCGACCTGCTGGCGGCCTTTTGCGAAAAGCTCGACGCCGCCGGGATTTCGGTGACCGAGACCGAGAGGGGCCTCAAGGTCGCGCGCCGCAACGGGCGGGTCCGCGCGGTCGATGTGGTGACCGAGCCCTTCCCCGGCTTCCCCACCGACCTGCAGGCCCAGATGATGGCGCTTCTGTGCACCGCCGAGGGGACTTCGGTGCTGGAGGAGAGGATCTTCGAGAACCGCTTCATGCATGCCCCCGAACTGATGCGGATGGGCGCCAGGATCGAGGTCCACGGCGGCCATGCCACCGTCACCGGGGTCGAGCGGCTGCGCGGCGCGCCGGTGATGGCGACCGACCTGCGGGCCAGCGTCTCGCTGATCCTCGCCGGTCTGGCGGCCGAGGGCGAGACGGTGGTCAGCCGGGTCTATCACCTCGATCGCGGCTATGAGCGGGTCGAGGAAAAGCTTTCCGCCTGCGGGGCGAAGATCGAACGGATCAAGGGGGGCGCGTGATGGCCGATGCGCGATTCGCGGATGGCGACGAGGGCCCGCTGCTTCTGATCGCGCGCGGCCCGGGCGATGTGCCGGTGCTGTCGGCGCTGGTGCAGGATGCCGTGCTGCCGCCGGGCGAGATGCGCTATGCGCCGAAGCAGCGCCGCTTCGCCGCGCTGCTCAACCGTTTCCGCTGGGAGGACCGCGAGGCCGCCGAACGCGAGGGCCGCCCCTATGAAAGGGTGCGCAGCCTGCTGACCGTCGAGGATGTGCTGGCGGTGCGCAGCGCCGGCATCGACCACCCGGACGACTCTGACGCGGTGCTGTCGATCCTGTCGCTGGACTGGCAGCCCGCCGCGCAGGCGCCCGCCGAGGACGTCGATCCCGCTCTTGCCGGGCCGGGGCGGCTGGTGCTGATCCTTGCCGGCGGCGGCGCCATCGCGCTTGAGCTTGAGGCGCTGGAGATCCGGCTGGAGGATGTGACGCGGCCCTATCTCGCCCCCTCGCGCAAGCGGCCCGATCACGAGGGCTGAGGCGATCCCCAGACGGGCCTTGGCCCCCGGGGCGCAGGCCGGAAGATCCGCATCAATATCCGCGTCCAGGCGCATCCCCAATTTGTCGTGGGAAACCCCGCCGACGCAAAGCGTTGCATGATCGACCGTGCAAAGCGTCGCATGATCGACCGCCCATTGCCGGAAACCGGCGCGCCGACAAAGCCGTATCGCCGCCGCGTTCGACGCGTCTGCGTTACACCATGGTCTCGGGGCATGTGCTGAATGTGATGCGGCGCAGTTTCTGTTTGGCCTTTTCGGGATCGGAGTGACCGCGCTTTTGCCCTTGACCACGGCGCGCGATGTGCGGGCGGGGCGCTTGGCTACGGGACCCTGCTTGGAACCTTCGGGCTGGGGGCGATCACCGGCGCGTTCAACAACCAGCGCATCCGGATGCGCTTGACCAAGAGGCGAATCGTGCGGCAGTCGCGGAACGCCTCGGTGATGGCGGCCCCGACCGGCGCCCGCCCAAGGCCCGTGCCGCGCGCCTCCGGCGCGACATACATGCCCCACAGATGCGCGACTGCCGGGTCTCAGGCGCCCTGCTCCGCGCCACGCCGATCACCCCGCGCAGCCCGTTCCCGGTATCGAAACCACCAAGAACCGTGCCCTCTGCAAGCCGGACCGCGAAAGTCTCCGGCGCGCGCGCCACCTCATCCTCGACGGCAGCGCCGAAGGTCTCGGGATGCAGGCGCGGCCCCGCCAGCGGAAGCGCCCTGAAGGCCTGCGCCTCTGCGGCCGCAGGGCGCCGGATCGTCGGGGGGCAACCGTCATGCGCCATCCCCCCCCCCCGCCATGCGCGGCGGCGGCTTCATTCCCCCGAGGGATCGGACCCCTCCGGCGCCGGGGTCTCGCGCCGGTGGCCGTCCAGGTCGCGGGCCGTTTTCTCGGCCCGCGCCTGCGCCAGATCCCGCGCGGCGCGGGTCTGGCCGTGCTTCAGCGCATTCTCATCCCCCTTCGCCCGGGCCGCCTTGCGGGCGGCCTGCTTGCGCGCGGTGCGAAGGTTGACGATTTCGGCCATTGCGATCAGTCCTTCGGGCCGATCATGTCCTCGGGGCGGACCACGCGGTCGAAGGTCTCGGCATCGACGAAGCCGAGCGCGATGGCTTCCTCGCGCAGAGTGGTGCCGTTCTTGTGCGCGGTCTTGGCGACCTTGGTGGCGTTGTCATAGCCGATGGTCGGCGCCAGCGCCGTGACCAGCATCAGCGATTCCTTCATCAGCTTGTCGATCCGCGCCACATTGGCCTGGGTGCCGACGACCATGTTGTCGGTGAAGCTGGATGCCGCATCGCCCAGAAGCTGCATGCTCTGCAACACGTTGTAGGACATCATCGGGTTGTAGACGTTCAGTTCGAAATGCCCCTGGCTGCCCGCGAAACCGATGGCGGCGTCATTGCCCATGACATGGGCGCAGACCATGGTCAGCGCCTCGGCCTGGGTCGGGTTGACCTTGCCCGGCATGATCGAGGAGCCCGGCTCGTTCTCGGGCAGGATCAATTCGCCCAGGCCCGAGCGCGGGCCCGAACCCAGCAGCCGCAGGTCGTTGGCGATCTTGAACAAGGACCCCGCCACCGTCTTCAGCGCGCCCGAGAAGAACACCATCGCGTCATGCGCGGCCAGCGCCTCGAACTTGTTGGGCGCGGTGACGAAGGGCAGATCGGTGATCGCGGCGATCTCGGCCGCGACCTTGACGTCATAGCCCTTGCGGGTGTTCAGCCCGGTGCCGACGGCGGTGCCGCCCTGGGCCAGCTCATAGATATGCGGCAGCGCGAGCTTCACCCGCTCGATCCCGCGATCGACCTGGGTCGCATAGCCCGAGAATTCCTGGCCAAGCGTCAGGGGCGTGGCATCCTGGGTATGGGTGCGGCCGATCTTGATGATGTCCTTGAACTCTTCCGACTTGGCCCAAAGCGCACCAGCCAGCTTCTCCAGCCCCGGCAGCAGCACGTCGCGCGCATGCATGCCGATGGCGACATGCATCGCGGTGGGGAAGGTGTCGTTGGACGACTGCCCCATGTTCACATGATCGTTGGGGTGGACCGGCTTTTTCGAGCCCTTCTCGCCGCCCAGGATCTCGATGGCGCGGTTCGAGATCACCTCGTTGGCGTTCATGTTCGACTGGGTGCCCGAGCCGGTCTGCCACACGACCAGCGGGAAATTGTCGTCGAACCTTCCCTCGATCACCTCTTGCGCGGCCTGCTGGATGGCCCCGGAGAGCCCGGCGTCCAGATCGCCCTGGGCCGCGTTCACCGCCGCCGCCGCCTTCTTGATCACGCCAAGGGCGCGGATCACCGGAACCGGCTGACGCTCCCACCCGATGGGGAAGTTGATGATGGAACGCTGGGTCTGCGCGCCCCAGTATTTCTCGGCGGGAACCTCGAGCGGGCCGAAGCTGTCGGTCTCGGTGCGGGTCGCGGTCATCAGGGGCCTCCTGGATTTGTTCGCCTCCCGCATAGCGCCGGGGGCGGGCGAAATCAATCGGCATGCCGTCGCATACTGCCCCTTGCGGCGCCCGCCCGGGGGGCGCATGACCGGGGGGCGAAAGCGCCCCAGCCCTCTGCACGGGACCGCCGCCCGAAAGGTCCCGGCCCTGCCCCGGCGGCCCGGAGACGCAAGGCGACGACGCCCCCCGGCGACGCTTGCCCCGGAGCAAGGCGGGGACAAGGCCGGGGTCGCGACCAGGTTCTGAAAGGGAAATCGAGATGACGCGATCAAATGCGCTGCGGGCGAACGAACCTGCGGCGGGCGCATTGCCCGAAATGACCTCTTCGCCACGCGGGCGGCTGATCCTGCCGTTCATGGCGCCCTTCTATCACGACTTCGCCCAGCCGACGGGATGGCTGGCGTTTCGCCTGATCATCGGCGGGTTCCTGATGGTCGAGGGCTGGCCCAAGATCATCGCGCCGATGGCGCAGGTGGGCTTTGTCGAGAATGTGCTGGGCTGGCCCGCGGGCTGGCTGTTCTCGCCGCTGCTGGCAATCTTGCAATTCGTCGGCGGGGCGCTGATCGCGCTCGGGCTGCTGACCCGGCCCGCCGCGCTGGCCAATGCGGTCATGCTGGCGATCACCATCCGGTTCCACGTCGCCAATCCCTATGATTTCGAGGCCTTGCTGACCCCCGAGGGCATGGCCTTCCTCAACGAGAACCTGCAATACCTGACCGCGAACGGGCAGCAGAAGCTTCTGGGCGACGGCGGCGCGGGCTTCCTGCATCAGGTGCAGGCCAAGGCGGTGTTCAATTCGACCTTCTGGGCAGCGGGCGCGGCGATCATCGCGGCCTTCGGCGGGGGCAGGCTTTCGCTCGACCGGCTGATCGGCAAGGAGTTCTGAGCGCCCCACCGCAACGACCGGCCCGCCCGCAAAAGCGCGGCGGGCCGAAGCCGCCTCACGAAAACCGCGTCATGAGCGGCGGAAGCGATAGACCCGGGCGGGCGGCAGGTTGGCCCAGACCTTGTGGCCCTTGTTCACCTTCAGCCCAAGCGCCTCGATCATCGCATCGGGCACCGGCGGGCGCGGCCCGTAGGTGAATTGCACCAGCGTGCCGCGCGGGCCCAGCATGCGGAAGGCCCCCGACAGGATCGCCTCTTGCAGCGCCTTGGGAAAGGACAGCAGCGGCAGGCCCGAGATCACGGTCTGCACCTCGCCCTCGACCACATCGGGCGCGGTCTCGGCCCCGGCCCGATGGACCGCGACGCCGGGAAAGCGGCGGCGCAGGTAGGGGACGAATTCGTCGTCCAGCTCGAACAGCGAAAGGTTTTCGGGGGGCAGGCCGCGCGCCAGCAGCGCCTCGGTGAACCGCCCGGTGCCGGGGCCGAATTCCACCACCTTGCCCGAGCCGGGGCCGATCCCCAGCGTCATGGCGCGCGCCAGCGTCCGCGACGAGGGCGCGATGGCCGAGATCTGGCGCGGATTGCGCAGCAGCCTGCGGCGGAACAATGCGATATCGCTTTCCACGCCCATCTCTATTTCCCGCCCATGTCTATTCAATGCCCCTGTTCATTCGACACCCGATCCTCAGGTCTTGCGGAATTTGTCGAGGCTGACCACCTCGGCCTCGGGGCGCGGCGCGGGCGGCGTCCCGTCGTCGGAGAGGGCCTCTTCGCCCTCCTCCTCCTCTTCCTCGTCCTCGTCGTCCTCCTGGGTCTCGAACCGCAGGCCGAATTCCACCGAAGGGTCGACGAAGGTGCGCAGGGCGTCGAAGGGAATCACCAGGGGCTCGGGCTGGTTGCCGAAGTTCAGCGTGACCGAAAAGCCCTCTTCGGTGACCTCAAGCCCGGTGAACCAGTTCTGCAGCACCACCGTCATCTCGCCCGGATAGCGCTCGTGCAGCCAGTCGGCGATCTCGACCCCCGGGGCGGTGGTGTCGAAGGTGATGAAGAAGTGGTGCGCCCCCGGCAGGCCGTGTTCGGCGACCTCCTCCAGGACCGAGCGGATCAGGCCGCGCATGGCCCGGTGCATGAGATTGCCATAGTCGATGCTGCGCGTCATCCGCCACCCTTTCCGTTGTCCGGCCAGCATAGGGGATTCGGGTGACAAGGAAAGAGGCGAGCGCGCGCCTTTCGCCATGTGCCTTTCATCCCCCGTCCCCTCTCATCGTGCGACCGCCAGCGCCGGAAGCGCCGACGGCAGCAAAAGCGCAAGCGCCCCCGAAAGCGCCAGCACCCGCCACAGGGGCCAGCCGCGCCAGATCAGCGCCAGCGCCGCCACCACCGCGATCAGCGCCGCCAGCGGGTTCAGGCTGGCGGGGACGGGCAAGGTCATGCGCAGGGGCCCCGCCGCGACCACCGAATGCGCCGCGAAAAGGGCATGCAGCGCGAACCACAGCGACAGATTGGCGATCACCCCCACCGCGGCGGCGGTGATGGCCGAAAGTGCCCCCGCCAGGCGCGGCGCCTCCGTCAGCCGCGCGATGAAGGGCGCGCCCGCGAAGATGAAAAGGAACGAGGGCGCGAAGGTCATCCACAGCGCCACCGCCGCCCCGGCAAGGGCCAGGGCCCAACCCCCGGCCTGATATCCGGCCATGAAGCCCGCGAACTGGTTGACCAGGATCAGCGGGCCCGGCGTCGTCTCGGCCAGGGCCAGCCCGTCCATCATCTGCGCCGCCGTCAGCCAGCCGCGCGCGGCGACCAGCTCCTGGCTCATCCAGGCCAGCAGCGCATAGGCGCCGCCGAAACTCAGCGCGGCGAGGCGCGAGAAGAAGGCGCCGATCTCGGCCAGCCGCTCCAGCCCCGGCACCGCCGGAAAGGCCGCGGCCAGCCCGAAAAGCGCCGCCAACGGCAAGAGCCAGACCGCAAGCCACAGCGCCACCGCGCGCGGGAACATGCCGCCGGGGGCCCGCCCTTGCACCCGCCCCGGCGAGGGCGCGACCGGGCCCGCCGTCGCAAGCGCCCCGGTCAGCGCGGCGGCGATCAGGATCGCCGGAAACGGCAGGTTCAGCGCGAACAGCCCGACAAAGGCCGCCAGCGCGACCCCTCGCGCCCATCCGGTGACCAGGACCCGGCGCGACAGCCGCAAGAGCGCCTGCGCCACGATGGCGATGACGGCGGCCTGCACGCCGACGAACAGCGCCGCCACCGGGGCCACGCCGCCGAAACCCGCATAAAGCCCCGAAAGCGCCAGCACCACCAGCGCGCCGGGCAGGACGAACAGCCCGCCCGCGATCAGCCCGCCCGGGGTGCCGCGCAGCCGCCAGCCGATCCATGTCGCAAGCTGCATCGCCTCGGGCCCCGGCAGCAGCATGCAAAAGGACAGCGCGCGCAGATATTCGCCCTCGTCGACCCAGTTCCGCTCGTCCCGCGCGACGCGGTGCAAAAGCGCGATCTGCGCGGCGGGCCCGCCGAAGGACAGGATCCCGATCCGGGCGAAGACGCGCGCCAGATCGGCCAGCGACGGCGGCGGGGCAAGGCCCGTGGACGAAGGCGGGACAGGGGACGGGGCGGCGGCTGGGTCCATGCGGGCGGCCTAACCCGGAATCATGTCATGCCGACGACAGCCGTTGCGCCTTTCGGGGCGCCAGTCGGGGCTCTGGTGAGCGCGCCTCTCGGGGCGCTTGTCCGGGCCGGGGCCAGCGCGCCCGTCAGCGCGCCGGTCAGCGCGCACGGGGCATCCGAAGGCCGAAGCGCACGCTCAGCACCCGCACGACGACGGTCAGCGCAAAGCCGATCCCCGCCGTCGTCACCGGCGACCAGCCAAGGCTTGTCCCCAGCACCACCATGGCCGCGCCCAGGATCGCCGCCACGGCATAGACCTCTTCACGCAGGACGCGCGGCACCTCGGCCACCAGAATATCGCGCAAGACCCCGCCGCCGACGGCAGTCAGCACCCCGATCAGGCAGGCCGATGGCGCCGAAAGCCCGAAGTCGAGCGCCTTCTGGCTGCCGGTCACCGCAAAGACCCCAAGCCCGATCGCGTCCAGCAGCATCACCGGCTTCGACAGCATCTCGATCAGGCGGTGGAAGAAGAAGGCGCTCAGCCCGGCCGCCAGCGTCGCCAGCAGATAGCGCAGGTCGCGCAGCACGGCGGGCGGGGTATCGCCAAGCGCGATGTCGCGGATCGCGCCCCCCGCGGTCGCGGCGGCGGTGGCCAGGACGATGATCCCGAAGAGATCAAGGTTGCGCCGCACCGCCAGCATGCCCCCCGAAAGCCCGAAGACGAAGGTCCCGACCAGATCGAGCCACAGAATGACCGTCGCCAGCGTCACATCCGGGAAATCCATCCCGCGCCTCCCTTGGTTCGGGGCCTGTCGGGGCGCCGGAAGACGCCCGCGGGCCAGGGCCGACGCCTGAACGCGCGGGCCTTCGTCGATGATGCCGGTGCAGGCCCCTGGGCTCAAGGCCGCGACCCGGCGCCGGGCCCGGGACATTGCGCGGGACATCCCTCGCCCCGGACATGCCGCCCGAGGCGCTGCGGGACCTGAGGCCGCGCGAGACCCGAGGCGCCGAGGCGCCGGGCGAGAAACCGGGGCGTCGGTCCCGCCGCAGCTCCGGGCAGACGCCGAGGCTCCGCACCCTCAGCCTGGTCCACTCGGGACCCGCCCGCCCAGGGCGGCCCATTCGACCCGATCCGGTCCCGCCCCTTCCGGGCCGGACCCGTCAGCGCATGCCGAGGGCTTCCTTGTAGATCTCCAGCACCGCCTCTTCCTCGGCGATCTGATCCTTGTCCTTGCGGCGCAGGGAAACGATCATCCGCAGGGCCTTGGTGTCGTAGCCCCGGCCCTTGCTCTCGGCATAGACCTCCTTGATCTGCTCCGAGATGTCCTTCTTCTCGGATTCAAGCTGTTCGATCCGTTCGACGAACTGGCGCAACTCGTCGGCCGTCACCTGATATGCGTCCACCTGCTGCTCCATCCTGCTCTCCTTTGTCTTCGGCCCCGAGGGATCCCCGATAGATCCGCGACAGATCCCCGGGGACCGGCGGCCCCCGCCGGCATCGGGGCGCGCGGCACCACAGCAGATAGCTTGCGCGCCCGCGCGCTTTCAAGCCCCGATCCGCCTAACCCCGATCCGCCCAGCCCCGGGCAATGGCCCTCTCGGCCCCCCGCGCGCCCCACGCCTCCCGGACTTGCACCCGCGCGGCGCAACCGCTAGCCAGTCGCAAAGGCATGCAAGGTGGAGCGCGGACGATGGAATGGCTGGTCTGGATCGGAGCCGCCCTGTCGCTTGCGGGCGTGGGCGGGCTCTTGTGGTGCGTCCTGCGCGCGCTGCGCCTGCGCCGCCCCGATCTGGCCGAGGACGAAAAGCGCATCGGCCTGCAAAGGGTGGTGCTGGTCAATATGGTGGCGCTGCTGGTCTCGGCCTTCGGGCTGATGATGGTGGTGGCGGGGATCCTTCTCGGCTAAGGGCCGGGCCTCTCGCGCAAAGTTCCCGAGACCGGGGCACAGGACATATGCATCCCCCCGTCAGGCAAGCGCGCCGGGGCCCGCGAGCAGGATCCGGTCCAGCCCCGGATGCGGCGTCCAGGCCGGATCCTCGGCGGCCCAAAGCCGCAGATCGGCGCGCAGCACCATCGCGCCGCGCAGGTCAGCCTGATACATCGGCCCGCCGCGCCAGCGCGGAAAGCCGTGCCCCTCGACCATGACATGGTCGATGTCCGAGGCCCGGCGCGCCACCCCCTCGCTCAGCAGCGCGATCCCCTCATTGGCAAGCGCGGCCAGCCAGCGGCTCAGGATCTCTTCCCCGGCCATTTCCGTCTGGGCCATTTCCGGGCCCCGATCCGCACCCAGATCCGCCAGCGGCCCGGCCCCCTGGCCGAAACCGGACAGCGCCGAGGCAAGCCTGTCCCGCGCCACCCCCGCGGCCAGAAGCCGCTCCAGCGCCGCGCGCCCGGCCCACGCCATCCGCCGCCCCAGCACCGGCCGCCCGCCGGTCAGGACGGCGGGCAGGCCGATCCGGCGCAAGAGTTCGGCGGCGGTGGCGACATCCCGCGCGGCCATGCCCTCGGGGCAGGCCAGTTCGCTCAGCCTCGCCGAGGGCGCCAGCGCCAGACCCGCCATGCCGTCGCCGCCCCCCAGAGCCAGATGCACCGCATCCCGGGCCGGGGGCCGCGGCGCGGCATCCGGAACATGGACGACCAGCCCCGCCGCCTCCACCTCATCCACGCCCAGATCCAGCCGCGCCAGATCGGCGTCGCGCGCCAGCGCCTGCACCCGCCCGGCCCGCAGATCGGCGTCGAGCCGCGCCTCAAGCCAGCGCCGCGCGGTCGCCGCCGCCGCGCGGTCGGCAAGCTGCCAGCGCACCCGCAGCCCCCGCGCCAGCGCATGCTGCGCCAGAACCGCCTGCGCCCCGGCCAGCCCCCTCAGCCCCAGCACCGCGACCTCGGCCGGGCGCGCCCGGGCGGGCATGGCGCAGGCCCTGCGCCCGGCCCGGGCCGCCGCCCGCAGGGCCCGCGATTCCGCCGAGGCCTCCAGATCCTCATGCGCCACCGCCTCCATCGCGACGCCATTGGCGAAGGGCAGGTAAAGCGCGGCCTCGACGCAATCGAGGATCCGGGCCGGGGCGGAAAGCGGCGCCGGTCGCAGCCTGGCCCGCGCCGCCCCGATCGCCGCGCGATGCGCCTCGGGCCCGGACAGACCGTCCAGACCGGACGAGACCGGCCGCGCGGAGACCGGGCGCGGCGCCCGCATCGCCCGCGCCAGCGCGACCGCCGCCTCCAGAGGCACCTCGCCCCCCAGGCGGTCGACCAGCCCGGCGGCAAGGCCCGCCTCGGGCGTGACCACGACGCCGTCGAGCAGGATCTCGACCGCCGTCGCCGTGCCGACCAGGCGCGGCAGGCGCTGGGTCGCGCCGGAATTCGGCGGCAGGCCAAGCGCGATCCCCGGCAGGCTGAACCGCGCGCCATCGGCCGCCACCCGGGCATGGGCGGCCAGCGTCAGCTCCGCCCAAGGGCCGCCGACCGCGCCCTCAAGCACGGCGACGACCGGCAGCGGGCAATCCTCGACCAAAGCGCAAAGCCGGGCGAGGTCGGGCTGAAGACGTGAATCGCCCTCGGGCAGGTCGAGCGCCGAGGCCGCGCCGAAACCGCGCCCGCCCCGGACGGCCAGAACGACGCCTCGCAGGGCGGCAGGGGCGGTTCGGGGCGGGACGGCGGGCCCGGGCCGACTCTGCGGCGGAAAGGCGGGCGGCGCGCCCATGCGCAAAGGCTGGCGTTCGGATGGCGCGTTTTCGGGTGGCTGGGATCCGGCCACCAGGTTTTCCAGCGCCTTCCCGGAGGCCCGACCAAGGCCTTCCGCCGTGGCGCCATCGCCCCCCGGCATCGCTGTCGCGGCGGATCCGGCCCCGCCATCCTGGCTCAAAGCCTCGAAGGTCCGGACCAGCGCCGCACGCAAAGGCGCCGAAAGCGCGTTGGACGGCGGATTGTGGAGGGTCAGGACCGCGATCTCGCCACCCGGACCTGCGCTTTCGATCCCGACCTCGGCGCCGTCAGCCTTCATACCACACCATCGGGCGGCATCCGCCGCCCCTCTCCTGCACCCGTGCAGCGCAGTTTAACAGGCCTTTTACCAAAGGGATCAAGCCCTTGACGCCATGCAGCCCCAAAAGGCGCCACGACCGCACCTCGGGCCAGAGGCTCCGCGCGACCCGCAGGCCGGAGGGCGATCCCGGAAAGGCGGCCGCTACAGCAGCCGAGCTTGTCCCAAAACAGCAATCCCGGCGCGATTCGGATCGCGGCCAAGGGAACAGGCCCCGCCCTTCCAGAGGCGGCCGGGACAGCCGCTCGGCCCGGCAGGCTCCGAAACCATCCCGCGACGCCGGACCTGAGACCCCACCGCAAATTTACAGGGACGGCCCGACCTCCCGGTGCAGCGGCCCGCCTCAAGCCCGGGCGTCGGTGATCAAACCGGCACGTCGTCGAAGGCCGCTTCGAAAGCCTCGTCGCGCTGCCGACGGGTCTCGGGATCGGCCGTTGCAGGAGCGGGGGCCAGCCCCATGAGGGTATTGAGCGCCCGCATCTCGGCCAGCAGCGCCCGCAGGGCCAGGTCATGGCCAGCAATGCCCATGTCCAGGGCAAGTTCGCCCGTCTTCCGCACCGGATATTCGCCAAAGCCGCGCATGATGCCCTCCTCTTCCGCTATGATTTCGAAGCACAGCATGAAGGATCGCGGAAGATGGCGCCTTGACGCAGGTCAAGTGCGGCTGCGACGGGGCAACCCGCCCGTCCGGCGGCGCACGATCCGCCCTTGGCGCCGGGGCGCGCACGCATTGGGGGGCGCCGGAGCGCGCGCTTGGGGCTGGATCAGCACCCGGCACATGCTGGCTGGCGGGGGGATCACGGGTGGATGCGCCGATGCGCCCCCCGGCGCGGCAAGGGTGAAAGTCCATGTCCTTGCACGGGCCAAGCCGCGAACCAGAAGACCAAGGCCCCGGCCGGTTCGCGGGGCCCCTTCCGGCCCGCCGGGCCAGGCGATAGACTGACGACTGACCAACGACACGCAGGACCGCACCCCATGGATATCCGCCCGCTGACCGACACCTATGCCGTCTCGCCCCAGATCGAACCTTCGGACCTGGCCGCCGTGAAGGCTGCGGGCTACCGCGTGGTGATCGACAACCGCCCAGATGCCGAAATCCCGGATCATCTGCATGCGGAAGGCATGCGGGCCGAGGCCGAGGCGCTCGGCCTCGTCTTCGTCGAGAACCCGGTGATCGGCGGCGCGCTCACCATGGCCAATGTCGAGGCCCAGGCCCGCGCCATCGCCGAGGCCGAAGGCCCGGTCCTGGCCTATTGTGCCAGCGGCAACCGCTCCTCGGTCGTCTGGGCGCTGACCCAGGCCGGGACGCGCCCGGCGGATGAACTGATCGCATTGCCCGCGCGCCACGGCTATCAGCTCGAACATCTTCGCCCGCAGATCGAGGCGCTGGCGGCGGCAAAGCGCGGCTGAAGGCCGGAGACCTGAAGCCGGGGAGTGGACCCGAGGGGCGCAGGCCCACGGTCGAGGACGGAACCCGGAACCCGAAGACCGGAGACAAAGGACGGCCGAAGATCGCAGGCGGGATCCCTGCACGGCCGAGGATCTGACGACTTCGGGATCGCGCCCTCAATCCTTGTCCCTCCCATCCCCGGTCCCCGCCCATCGCCCGCCCCTCCTCGGCCCGGCCCCTCTCCTGCCCGTCTGGTCCCAACTGCCCCTCCCTAGCCCGTCGCAAGCAGGCCGTCGGCGCCGCCCGGAGCGGACGGCGACCCGGTCGGGGCCGTTGTCTCGGATTCTGCCATCGGCGGGTCTGGCGTCACGGGACCTGCCGTCGTCGAAGTTGCCGCGACCGGATCCGCCGGAACACCCGCCGCTGTCGGCGCCGCGTCGGCGAGGTTCGCACCGGCTTGGGGCTTGCCAGCCGACCCCTTGCCAGCCGGAACTGTGCCGACAGGACCCGTGCCGACCGGAGGGATACCCGCCAAGGGCATACCGATAGGGGACATATCCAACGGGGCGATGCCGGTCGGAGGCGCGCCGGTCGGAGATGCGCCGGTCGGGGGCGGGCCGGTCGGGGGCAAGTCGGCGGCAACCGCTCCGCCGGGCGGATTGCGGGCCAGCGCGGACGACGGGCTATGCGCGCCGGGCCCGATCAGCGGGGCCTTCGCCCTGGAACCGTCCAGCGGGGCTTTCGTCCCGGAAGCGGTCGGCGCAGCCTGCACCTCGGGCCCGATCTCGGCCAGCCGCAGCGCCCGCATGCCGCGATGCTGGCCGAGCCGCGCCCTGGCATGGGCGGTGCCATCGAGCCCCGCCAGCGTGATCCGGTCGATGGCCGCCCCGTCCAGCACCAGAACCTGGTCGGGGGCGAGATCCATGACCTCATGCAAGGGCATGACGAGCCGCGACAGGACCGCATCGAGGCGGCAATCCGACAGCATGACCGCCGAGGCCAGCGCATCGCCGAAGCGGGCGCGCGCCTCTCCGGCCTGGCTGGAGGCGGCCTCGGGCGCGGGCGGGGGCGCCTGTCCCCGCCCCTCGGCCGGAAGGACCAGAAGCAACTCGCCGGTCCTGACGCCGGAAACGAGGCGGGCCTTGCGCGCTGCGGCATCCCCGGGCGCGCCATCGGCGCCCGCCCCGTCATCAGCCTCGGAGATGCCAAGCGCCAGCCTTGCCCGCAGCAGGCGATAAAGCTGTTCGTCGAGCAAAAGGCCCAGCGAACGCGCATCCTCGACGAAGGAGGCGTAGCGAAAGCCCCCCGCCCAGACCAGATCGGGATCGGTGGCGAGCAGATCGTCCAGCCCCGCCAGCCCGCCGTCGATCACCATCGAGACGAGCCCCGCGTCGATGCGCGAGGGGCGGCGCGGCAGCACCGGGCCAGGCAGCACCCGCCCCACCGTCTGCATCTCGATCAGCGCGGAGGAAAGGCCTGGCGACAGCGCAACCATGCCAAGCCCGCCCCCCGGCCCGTCCAGAAGGCCGATCAGCGCGCGTTCGGGCAGAAGCTCCAGCACCTCGTCCAGGCTGCGGCGCGACAGGGCGGTCTCGGCCACCTCGATCAGCAGCCCGGTCGCGTCGCGGGCCGCGCGCGGGAAGGCCAGCCGCCAGCCCGCCTCGGCCCCCGTCGGCGGCTCGTTGCCGGGGGCCGCGCCCCGCCGGGCCTTGCGCCGCAGGATATCGTTCATGCCGCCGGTTCCCCTTTCGCCCAGACCTGCCCCGGCCGCGCCACCACCAGGACGCAGCGCAGCCGCGCGCCCCGCCGCCGGACGGGACAAGCCACCAGACAGGCCAGCGGACAAGCCACCAGAAAGGCCACCGGACGGGACAGGGCCAAGCCTAGGCCTCCGGGGTTAGCGAATCGTTAAACCCGACATCACCCCGGACCGCCTTCGAGCCGGAGCGGCAGCACGATGCGGAAGGCCGCCCCGCCCTGACCGGGCAGATAGTCGATCGAGCCGCCCAGATTGCCCATGATCTCGCGGCAGATCGCCAGGCCCAGGCCCGCGCCATTGGCGCGCGATTCCCCCGGAAGGCGCGAGAATTTCTCGAAAATCACCGATTGCGCCTCTTTGGGGATGCCCGAGCCGTTGTCCGAGATGTCGATCCTGACGCGCCCCGCCCGCATCCGCACCGCGATGCGGATCTCGGGCCGAAGGCCGGGGCGCGCCGGTTCGCAATATTTGCGCGCATTCGACAGGATGTTGATGAAGACCTGGGTCAGCCGGTCGGCATCGGTGCGCAGGAAGATGTTCTCGGCCAGCGGGTCGCGGACGAAGGAGAACCGCCGCTCGGGCCGGACCTGCTCCACCGCCATGATCGAGCGGTCGATCATGTCGCGCAGGCTCGCGAGCCCCAGCGAAAGCTGCACCCGCCCGCTTTCCAGCACCGACAGGTCCAGCAGGTCGTCCAGCAACCGGGTCAGCCGCAGGGATTCGTCGCGGATGATGCCACTGTTGCGCGCGACCATGGCGGCGGGCAGGTCGCCCTCGGCCATGATCTCGGAAAAGGCGCGGATCGAGGTCATCGGCGTGCGCAATTCATGGCTGATCTGGCTGAGGAAGGCGTCCTTCTGCACCGAAAGCGCGGTCAGCTTCTCATTGGCCTCGCGCAGCGCGGTGGCGGTGCGGGCCAGTTCCTCGCGCTGGCTTTCGAGCTGGCTGGAATATTCCATCATCTGCGCGCTTTCCTGCGCCAGCATCATCAGATCCTCGACCGAGACGGTCTCGCTGCCGACGAAACGGGTCAGCATCGCATGGGCGGTGGCGGCGCCGACCGCCCCGGCCAGCCGCTCTTCCAGCGCGGCCAGGAAGGCCGGGGTCGGGTCGGGCAGCAGCGACTGGCTCTTGCCCTGGTCGCGGGCGGCGCCCTCGAACAGCGCCTGCGCGGCCTCTTCGCCCAGGATGCGCTGCGCCATGATCAAAAGCGCCTCGGGCTCGGCCGCGCCCTGGGTCCAGACCCCGCCGGGCCAGATCCCGCCGGGCCGGCCTTGCGACCAGCCGCCCCCCTCGTCCGCGGATCCGTCGAAGACATTGACGAAGGCCACGCCCTGAAGACGCTCCACCGGGCCCGGAAAGCTGAGGACCGAGCCGAGGAAGAAGGCCGAGGCGTTGAGGATCATCGACCAGAACAGCGCATGGACCAGCGGATCCATCGCGCCGGTGCCGAACATCGCCTGCGGGCGCAGCCAGCCGATCCCCCAGGGGCCATGGTCCAGAACCGCGGGCGACATCAGCCCCCCCGGCCCGAAGGACGGCAGGAACAGGCACCAGGCCCAAAGCGCGAACCCCGTGAGCAACCCCGCCGCCGCCCCCACCCGCGTCGCGCCGCGCCAGAAGATCCCGCCCAGCATCGCGGGCAGGAACTGCGCCACCCCCGCGAAGGAGATCAGCCCGATCGCCGCCAGCGCCTCGGACCCCCCGGAAAGCCGGTAGTAGCCATAGCCGAGCGCCAGCACCAAGACGACCGAGATCCGCCGCGCGTTCAGCACCAGCGCCCGCACATCCTCGGAAATCGCGCCCGAGGGCCGCAGCCGCAGCCAGCTTGGCAGCACGATATGGTTCGACACCATCGTGGCCAGCGCGATCGCCTCGACGATGACCATCGAGGTGGCCGAGGAGAACCCGCCCAGGAAGGCGATCATCGCCAGCCCCCCCCGCCCCTCGGCAAGCGGCAGCGTCAGCACGAACATGTCGGGGTTCGAGCCCTCGGGCAACCGCTCCAGCCCCAGGACGGCGATCGGCACGATGAACAGGCTCATCACCAGCATATAGGCCGGAAAGGCCCATGAGGCGCGGGCAAGCTGGCCATCGTCGGAATTCTCGACCACCATGACCTGGAACATCCGCGGCAGGCAGATCACCGCCGCGCCCGCCAGCATCAGGATCGCGGTCCAGCGCCCGGGCTGGAACGCCCACGAGGCCGGGTCCAGCGCGTCGATCCGCGCCATGGTCTCGGCCACGCCCCCGGCAAGGCCCCAGACCACGAAGCCCCCGACCGCGACCAGCGCGATCAGCTTCACCACCGCCTCGACCGCGATGGCGGTGACGATGCCGGGGTGCTGCTCGTTGGCGTCGAGGTTGCGGGTCCCGAAGAGGATGGTGAACAACGCCAGCCCCCCCGCGACCCAGATCGCCGTGGTGGCGGCCACCGGACGGGGGGCGGGGGCGCTCTCGGCCAGGATCTGCGCCTCGGCGAAGATCTCGAAGGCCAGGACCACCGATTGCAGTTGCAGCGCGATATAAGGCGTCACCGCCGCCACCGCCATCAGGGTGACGATCACCCCCAGCAGGTTCGACTTGCCGAAGCGCGACGAGATCAGGTCGGCGATCGAGGTGACCCGCTGCCGCCGCCCGATCCGCACCAGCTTGCGCAGCACCCACCACCAGCCGATGAAGACCAGTGTCGGGCCGAGGTAGATGGTCAGGAACTCGGGCCCCGAGCGCGCGGCATAGCCCACGGCGCCGTAGAAGGTCCAGGCGGTGCAATAGACCGACAGCGACAGCGTATAGACCAGGGGCGAGCGCAGGAAGGCCAGCCGCCCGGCCAGCGCCCGGCGCTCGACCAGGAAGGCGACCGAGAAGAGGAAGATCACATAGGCGAGGCAGGAGAGGACGAGAAGGTTGAAGGCCATGGCTCAGCCCCCCGCCGGGCGGATGGAGGGGGCCGGACGCCCGAAGCGCGGCGGAAGCGGGCTCGGGCGGGCACCCTGGTCGGAGGGTGTGCCCGGGCCGGACGGGGTGTCTTGGTCGGTATCGGGCGGAGTGACGGTGTCGGGCGGGGGGACGATGGCGAGCACGGCGGCGTGGCCGGGCAAGGCGCGCGCCTCTGGCACCGCGCTCGCCTCGGGCGGAAGGCCCCGGCCGGGCGCGACGACAATGCGGGGCGGCGGGCCGACGGCCGACGCGATGCCAGTGTCGGTTGGAATGATGGTGGTCGGCGGGCGGGCGGTGGCGGTGGCGTGGTCAAGCGGGGCAACGCCGCCCGGCGGGGCATCTGCGGCAAACTCTCTGTCGGGTTCAGGCAAGGCCTCGGCATCAGGCCGCACGCCTGCTTCGGAATAGTCGAACAGGGCGCGCGAGGCCCGCTCCATGCCTGCGCCCCGCGTCGCGCCGGATGCAGGCGGCGGGAGCGGACCGGGCTGGACCGGATCGGGCCGGGCGAACGGATCGGATGGAACACCCGGATCGAGCGGGACAACTGGGCCGGATGGCGCGACGGGATCGGATGGCGCGACGGAATCGAGATGGACAGGCGGACCATTCGCGGCAAGCGGATTGCCAGCGTCGGCCCGCATGAGCGGATTGGCCAGGCCCGCAGGCCCGGACCGGGTCGGCGGCCCGGACGGGGCATCCCGGTCGGGGAAGGGCGCGCGGCCCGGGGCCACCTCTCCCGGATCCGAAGTCGGCTCTGCCGCCCTGCCCCGGCCCGGGTCCCCGGAGGCGGGCGGCGGAAGATCCATGCCGCTGCCGGGCCGGGCCTCGGCCCTGGGACTGAAGCCGGGACCGGGGCCTTGGGACGGATCGGCCTCGGCGGGGTTGCGGGCGGCCGCAAGATCGGGCGCCCCCGCCAGCGGGCCGGGACCGGGGCCCGGCTCGCCCTCGGATCCGGGTCGGCTCAGCGCGCGGGCGAAGATCGCCGCCACCAGGATCAGCGCCGACCAGATCGCGAAAAGATAGACGATATCCGACGAGAGCCCCCGCCCCCCGTCCCCGGCGGCGGGCCAGAACACCGGCAGGGTCAGCAGGAAAAGCCCGAAGACCGGCAAGAGCCGCACCGCATCGCGCAACCGGCGCAGCCGGTAGTTCGAACGGGCGAGGAACATCGGCCGACGCGGCGCCTTCATCGCCTGCCCGCCATCCGGCGGCCTTGCGACCCGAGGCCCGAGGCTGTGGCAACTCCGGGCCGCCTCGCGGATCGAGGAACTGCCGCATGGCCGATTTGCGACACGAAGCCGGTGAGCATGGCGAAAACGGCTTTCGGCGCACCGCAGGTTGCGCCGGAAAACCCTGCCCGAGGCGCAGGGCCCCTGGCGGCGGCAAGATCGGCCCGCGGCATGGAAACGGCGAAAGAAACGAGACCTGCCTGAGAAGAGACGTTGGGCTGAGAAGAGACGTTGGGCTGCGACGCAAAGCCGGTGGCCTCCGTCCTCAGCGCAAGGCCTGTGGCCGGAGCGGGACCAACCCGCGGCGCATGAGCCGCCGCCGCGGCAGGTTGGGCCTGCGACAGGGCGGCGGCGACAGAGGCAAGACCGGCTTGCGATGCAGGCCCGGCGATGCCGCCCCGCAGCGCGATGTTCACCCGCAGCGCAAAAGCCGTGGCGGCGAAAAAACCGGCCTGCGGCATGGAATCGGCCATTGTGGCGAGACCAGCCCGCGACGCAAAGCCGGTGGCGGCAAGCCCGGGCCTCGGCGCAAAGCCGGTGGCGGGGGCGAGACCGGCTTGTCGCGCGCGGCGGGGGGTGGCACGGCCGGTCTGCGGCGCGCGCGGGGTGGTGGCGGCAGGGGCGGGCCCGGCCTGCCGCCGTGGGCGGGGCGCTCCCCGCTCTTGCCGAGCTGCGCCGCGCGGGCCGCCTGCCATGCGTTCCGCCATCGGGCCTAAGCCCCGCCCGTCAGCGCCCGGACCTCGGCCAGGATCTCGGCATTCGAAAAGGGTTTGGTCATGAACCGGCTGACGCCCGCGCGCTCGGCCATTTCCCGGTCGCGCGGCAGGCCCTTGGCGGTCAGCATCAGCACCGGCAGCGCCTCGGTCGCCGGATCGGCGCGGATCGCCAGCAGCGCGTCCAGCCCCGACATCCCCGGCAGCATATGGTCGAGGATCACCAGATCCGGCGCCAGCCGCCGCGCGGCCTCGGGCGCGCCCTTGCCCTCGGCAAGATGCGTGACCCGCAGGCCCGCGCGGGTCAGGATGAAGCAGATCGCCTCGGCGATGTTCGGCTCGTCCTCGATCAGCAGGACATGCTGCGTCATGGCGGGTCTCCCTCCCCCGAGAAGACTTCGGCCCGGAGGCCGGGTGGCGCGGCGGTCGCCATGGTCGCGGCCGCGCCACCCTGTCCGGGCGTGACAGTATCGGACGATTTGCGCGGCGGTGTCAAAGGGAGGGGGCGCTGCCCCCTCGGCGCCTTTGGCGCCTCACCCCCGGGATATTTTTGCAAAGAAGAATGGGGGAGAGGCGGGGCGACTGGTGGGGGGTGCATGTGGAGGCCGCATGTGCGCCGGGATTTCGGCGCGGGGCGCGGTCCGGATGTGGGAGATCCCGGCGGGGCCGGGTTTCGGCGTCGATGCGGGTTCGGGCGGGTCGGGGAACAGGGGCGAGCCTCAGGCGCTTAGGCCCAGGATCGAGAGTTCGCGCCTTGCGGGGCAAGGTTCGCGCGGGCAGATCCGGCAGGTCGATCCGACCGGCAGCGCCTCATCGCCCGGTGCCGGATCGCCGAGCGGCAGGAGCAGCATGCCCGCGGTGCGCAGGTCCGGCCCGGCAAAGCCGAAGGGCAGACGGCTTTCGCAAAAGGCCATGGCGCGGAAGACCCCGCCCCCGGCGCTGGCGCTTTCGACCAGGGCGGAGACCGCCAGACCGGGCCGCGCCAGCGCCGAAAACAGCGGCCAGAGCGGGCAGGCCGCCCCGAAGCGCGGCAGGGTGAAGCCCGGCGCGGGCTTGCGAAACAGCAAGGTCCCCGAGGCGTCGCACAGCACGAGCCCCGCCTCGGCCCCCGGCAGGAGCGCGATGCGGCGCATCACTGCCAGCACGCCCACCCCGAACCGCGCCGCCAGCAGCGCGGGATCGGGCCCCGCCTCGGCCAGGGCGGCCGAGAACGGGCCGAGCGGCAGCGCCCTGGCATCGGCGCGCGCCTGCGCCAGATGCGCCAGCGCCAGCGCCCGGCCCGCGCCGGAGGCCAGCGCGGAAATCTCGCGCTCAAGCGCCTGCGCCCCGGCCCGCCCGCCGACAGGCCCCTCGGCATGCCTGTCGCCCCGCCTGTCAACCCGCCGGTCGCCATGCCTGTCGATACCGGCGGGCGGGCCGCCCTCCATCCCGGACGGGGCATCCGGCGGGGCGCCGGGTCCGGTCCCGGGGGTGGCGTCGGCGGCGCGTGGCCGGGACCGGGACCGGGGCGGGGGCGGGGGCGGGGCGGCGTCCCTGGCAGGATGTGGGACGACGGAGGGGGCGGTGCCGGGCCTGGAGTCGCGGGTGGAGTCAAGCGCGGCGCGCGAAACGTCATCCTGCAAGCCGTCCGGGGCCGCGTCGGCCCCCGGGCCGGCGCGCCCTGCGGGGTCCGCTTCCGCGGCGAGGCCCTCCCCCGTCATGGCCCCCGTCATGGCCCCCGTGATGGCCGCCGCCACCTCTTTCGTTGCCCCCGCTTTGCCCTCGGGCCCGTCTTCCGCCGCCAGTTCGGCCTCCAACTCGGCCTCGATCTCGGGCAGGTGCCAGCCGCGCGCGGCCAGCCAGCCCTCCAGCTCTTCCTGCGGGGCGGCGGCGCCTTCCTCGGGCGCGGTCTCGGACCGGTCGAGATAGGCCACCAGCGCCCCCGCGCCCCGGGCCAGCCGCTCGCTGTCCTGGTGCAGGTTGCCGTGGAAGCGCCGCCGCCATTCGGGGTCCAGATCCTCGGTCTCGGCCAGGATCGCCGAAGTCGCCCGCACGCCCGACAGGGCCGACAACAGCTCATGCAGCGCGGCCGACAGATGCGGGTCGTGGCCCAGCCGGTCGTTCAGCGCCGAGACCGCCCGCTCCAGCGCGACATTGCGCCCGTGCAGCCCCGCGACCAGCCCCGCCCAGCCGGGAAAGCGGGCGGCGAAATCCTCGGGCCGCTCGATCCCCGGGGCTGCGGCGGGCAGGCTGGCGGCGGCGGCGCGCAGATCCTCGACCAGCGCGGCGGGAGAGGCGTCGGAGAAGGCCCCCGCCTCGACCCCGAGCGCATGGGCCAACCGCTCCAGCACCTCGGGCGTGACGTTGCGCCGGTTGTGCTCGATCAGGTTGAGATAGGAGGCCGAGATCCCCGCCCCCGCCGCGACCTGGGCCTGGCGCAGCCCGAGGGCGAGCCGCCGCTCGCGCAGCCGCGCGCCGGTCAGGGTGGCGGTCAAAGCGGGCGGCATCGCCGGGCCGGGCTGAGGGGGCTTGCAGGCAGGAGGGGCATTGCGGGCTCCGGCAAGGGATCGGTCAGGCGGTTCAGGTCGGGCGCATCGGGACGGGACGACCGCGGAACCTCACAACCATCCCCCTTTCGCGAAAGCGATTTTACAGGACCCGGCGAACTTTACAAAGCCGATAAAGCCGTGGTCCGGCGCGCCCCCTCCCCGCTCCGGCCCCCAACCGGACGCCCCGGCACAGGTTTCGTTTGCATTTCACGCCTTCCGGCGCAGTCTGGAAGCCGGGGCCCCGATCCATCGCCACCTCATGGCCCCGCCGGAGGAGAGCGTGGCCTATATCGACGGCTTCCTGATTCCCCTGCGCAACGAGGACCGCGCGCGCTATCGCGAGCATGAGCTGAAATGGTGGCGAAGCTTCAAGGATCTTGGCGCGCTGACCCTTGTCGCGGGGTGGGGCGACGATGTGCCGCCGGGCCAGAGGACCGACTTGCATCGCGCGCCGTCGATCTGCGGGAGGGCGAGACGATGATCTTCCTCTGGATGACCTGGCCCGACAAGGCCACCCGCGATGCCGCCTTCAGCCGGTTGGAGGCGCTGGCCGCCACCCAGGACATGTCCGAAATGCCCTTCGACGGCGCAAGGATGGTCTTTGGCGGCTTCACGCCCCTGATCATGGCAAGCTGAAGACCCCAACCGCCCGGCGCGCCCTTCCCCTGCGCGCCGGTTTTGGCTACATCGCGGTCAGCACAGGGGAGAAGCCGGATGCCGATGGAAAAGACCTTCAACGCCGCCGAGGCGGAAGCCCGCATCTCGAAGCTGTGGCTCGACAACAAGGTCGGCCGCGCCGGGGCGAATGCGAAACCCGGAAAACCCGCCTTCTCGGTCGTCATCCCGCCGCCCAATGTCACCGGCGCCCTGCATATGGGGCATGCCTTCAACAACACGCTGCAGGACGTGCTGGTGCGCTGGCACCGGATGCGCGGCCATGACACGCTGTGGCAGCCCGGCACCGACCATGCCGGGATCGCGACCCAGATGGTGGTCGAGCGCGAACTGGCCAGGACCAACCGCCGCCGCACCGATTTCACCCGCGCCGAATTCGAGGAACTGGTCTGGGAGCAGAAGCGCCGCTCGCGCGGGAACATCATCGGCCAGCTCCAGCGCCTCGGCGCCACCTGCGACTGGGACCGCGAGGCCTTCACCATGTCCGGCGCCCCCGGCGCGCCCGAGGGCGAGGAGGGCAATTTCCATGACGCCGTGATCAAGGTCTTCGTCGAGATGCACGACAAGGGCCTGATCTATCGCGGCAAAAGGCTGGTGAACTGGGACCCGCATTTCGAGACGGCGATCTCGGACCTCGAAGTCGAACAGATCGAGGTCGCGGGCCATATGTGGCATTTCAAATACCCGCTGGCCGGGGGCGAGACCTATCTCTATCAGGAGAAGGACGAGGGTGGCAAAGTCACCTTCCAGGAAGAGCGCGACTATATCTCGATCGCCACCACCCGGCCGGAAACCATGCTGGGCGACGGCGCCGTGGCGGTTCATCCATCGGATGAACGTTACTCCGCAATCGTCGGGAAACTCTGCGAAATCCCGGTCGGCCCGAAAGAGCATCGGCGGCTGATCCCGATCATCACCGACATGTATCCCGACCCGGCCTTCGGCTCGGGCGCGGTGAAGATCACCGGCGCGCATGACTTCAACGACTACGGCGTGGCGCAACGCAACGGCCTGCCGCTCTACCGGCTGATGGACAGCCGCGCGCGGATGCGCGACGACGGGCTGAATTACGCCGAAAGCTGCGACCGCGCGAAGGCGATCCTCGACGGCGCCGCCTTCTCGGCCGCCGAGGTCGACCTGATCAACCTGGTGCCGCCGGAGTTGCGCGGGCTCGACCGGCTTGAGGCGCGCAAGGCGGTGATCGCGGCGATCAATGCCGAGAAGCTCTCGGTCACCACGCTGGTCAGATCCGTCGACAAGGAGACCGGGGCCGAGCATCTGGAACGGGTGCCGCTGGTCGAGGCCAAGCCGATCATGCAGCCCTTCGGCGACCGCTCGAAAGTGGTGATCGAGCCGATGCTGACCGACCAGTGGTTCGTCGACACCGACAGGATCGTCGGGCCCGCGCTGGATGCGGTCAGGAACGGCGACACCGTGATCCTGCCCGAGCGCGACACCAAGACCTATTTCCACTGGCTCGAGAATATCGAGCCCTGGTGCATCTCGCGCCAGTTGTGGTGGGGCCACCGCATTCCGGTCTGGTATGGGCTGAACATCTGGCCCGCCGGTTTCGCCGACGACCAGGGCGACAATGCCCTCGACGAGGTCGAGATCTTCGGCCTGCTGCTCGACGGCGGCTTCAACACGGCCGAGCCCGTGCATTTCTGCGCCGCCACCCTCGATGGCGTGACCGAGCGTTTCCGCGACGCGCTGGCGCCGCTGCCGATGCCCTTGAACCACGCCCGCATCGTCGAGGTGGCCGACCGGGCCGAGGCGGCCGACGTGCTGGCCGCCGCGCTGGCCGAATACAACCTCAGCCAGGATCCGACCCGGCTGGTCTATCCGGTCTGGCGCGACGCCGATGTGCTGGACACCTGGTTCTCCTCGGGGCTCTGGCCGATCGGCACCCTGGGCTGGCCCGAGGAAACCCCCGAACTCGCCCGCTATTTCCCGACCAGCGTCCTGGTCACCGGCTTCGACATCATCTTCTTCTGGGTCGCCCGGATGATGATGATGCAGCTTGCCGTGGTCGATCAGGTGCCGTTCCGCACCGTCTATGTCCATGCCCTCGTCCGCGACGAGAAGGGCAAGAAGATGTCGAAATCGCTGGGCAACGTGCTCGACCCGCTGGAGCTGATCGACGAATACGGCGCCGATGCGGTGCGCTTCACGCTTGCCGCGATGGCGGCGATGGGGCGCGATCTGAAACTCTCGCGCGAGCGGATCGCGGGCTATCGCAACTTCGGCACAAAATTGTGGAACGCCTGCCGCTTCGCCGAGATGAACGGCGTCTGGGACGGCCATGCCACCACCGCCGCCCCGCCCCGGGCGCTGGCCACCGCCAACCGCTGGATCATCGGCGAAACCGCCCGGGTGCTGGCCGAGGTCGACCTGGCCCTGGCCGAATTCCGCTTCGACCAGGCGGCGGATGCGCTTTACAAATTCGTCTGGGGCAAGGTCTGCGACTGGTATGTCGAATTCGCCAAGCCGCTGTTCGACGGCCAGGACGCGGCCGAGACGCGGGCGACCATGGCCTGGGTGCTGGACCAGTCGATGATCCTGCTGCATCCCTTCATGCCCTTCATCACCGAGGAACTCTGGTCCACCACCGGCAAGCGCGCCTCTCCCCTGGTCCATGCCGACTGGCCGGAGTACGGGCCCGCGCTGATCGACGCCGAGGCCGCGGCCGAGATGGGCTTCGTCACCGGGCTGATCGAAGAGATCCGCTCGGCCCGCGCCCAGGTCCATGTGCCGGTGGGGCTGAAGATCGACCTGGTCGCGACCGCGCTTTCCGCTCCCGCCCGCGCCGCCTGGGAAAAGAACGAGGCCCTGATCCGGCGGCTGGCGCGGATCGACAGCTTCTCCGAGGGCGCGGCGCCCAGGGGCTCGATCATGGTCGCGCTGGAGGGCGCAGCCTTCGCCATCCCGCTCGAAGGGCTGATCGACATCGCCGAGGAAAAGGCCCGGCTGCAAAAGGCGCTCGACAAGATCGGCAAAGAGATCGGCGGCCTGAAGGGGCGGCTCGACAATCCGAAATTCGTAGCCTCCGCCCCGGAAGAGGTGGTGGACGAGGCCCGCGCCAATCTGGAAGCGCGCGAGGAGGAAGCCGCCCGGATCGCCTCCGCGCTCCGGCGCCTCGCCGAACTGGCCTGACCCGGCCGCCGCAGGCCCCGCCACCGAAAAACCGCCCGCGCCCGCAGCCCCATCGCCTGCGGGCGCCCCCGCCTTGCGCCCCACCCCAACCCGACGCAAGCCCCCAATACCCCCCCTTTCTTCTTTGCAAAAATATCCCGGGGGTGAGGCGCCAAAGGCGCCGAG
>NZ_JBEFZE010000033.1:0-47088 GCF_042762395.1 Pseudogemmobacter sonorensis | reverse complement strand
GAAGCTGCGCTTCGCCATCCGCGAAGGCGGCCGCACCGTCGGCGCCGGCGTCGTCGCCAAGATCATCGCGTAATCAGGATGAAACGGAGGCGGGCATAAAAACCCGCTTCCGAACATCGAAGGGAAAGGCCGCCCGCGAGGCGGCCTTTTCTGTTTCGGCCGGATGGCCCGCCAGGCATCGGGGCAAGTCCCAGTCCTCGTTTCGGCCCGCGCCCATGTCCGCGCCCATGTCCATGCCCTGGCCCGGGTCCCGGGCGGACGCCGCAAGTCCGCGGGCGGGGGCTTGGCATCCCCCGGGCGCCGGGCCATCTTCGGCCCGATTCCCGAAATGCCGACATGCGAAAGGAAATGCCCATGGCCAAAGCCATCCACTCGATGATCCGCGTTCTGGACGAGGCGCGCTCGCTCGCCTTCTACGATACCGCCTTCGGGCTGAAACCGGCCGACCGGCTGGATTTCGAGGGTTTCACCCTGATCTATCTATCGAATGCCGAGAGCGGGTTCGAGCTGGAACTGACTGTCAACAAGGGCCGGACCGAACCCTATGACCTGGGCGACGGCTACGGCCATCTCGCGGTCTCGGTCGAGGATCTGGAGGCCGAGCATGCCCGGCTGAGCGAGGCGGGCCTCGGGCCGCGCAAGATCGTGGATTTCCAGAACGACGGCGCGCGGGTGGCGCGGTTTTTCTTCATCGCCGATCCCGACGGCTACCAGATCGAGGTTCTGGCGCGCGGCGGGCGTTATCTCTGAAGCCGGGCCGGGGCGCTTGCGGATTTCGCAGATCCCCTGCCGCGAGACCCTTGACCTTGCCCGCGCCCTGCCGTAACCCGGCGCCACCACAGGGGTATAGCTCAGCTGGTAGAGCGACGGTCTCCAAAACCGTAGGTCGCGGGTTCGAGCCCTGCTGCCCCTGCCAATCCCTCCGACAGCACCAGATGGCGGAACCGGCGGCAACCGGCCGGGACGCGTCATGCGCGGCTTGATCTTTCGCCCGGCCGCGCGTATCTGCATCGGGTTGCAACGAGACATCCAGACCGGAAGACCACAGCCATGGCCGCGAACCCGCTTCAGTTCCTTCAGCAAGTGCGCGGCGAGGTCGCAAAGATCCACTGGCCCGCGCGCCGCGAAGTGCTGCTGACCACGCTGATGGTCTTCATCCTTGCGGCGCTGACGGCGGCCTTCTTCGCGCTGGTCGATTTCGGCATCCGCCAGGCGCTTGAACTGATCATCGGCGCCTGAGGCCGGATTTCTCTTGAACATCGGGGGGCGAGAAGCTATCTGCCCCGGCGAAGCAAGAACGACCGGCGCGCATCGATTCGCTATGCGCGCTGTTTTTTGTTCCTTGAATACAGCGGGGGCGACATGTTCCCGGCGAAGAAGAAGGTGAAGCTGGTCCATGGCAAAGCGCTGGTATTCGGTGAGCGTCCTCTCGAATTTCGAGAAGAAGGTCGCCGAACAGATCAGGACGGCCGTGGAAGACGCGGGCCTGCAAGATGAGATCGACGAGGTTCTCGTGCCCACCGAAGAGGTGATCGAGATCCGTCGCGGCAAGAAGGTGACCTCCGAGCGGCGCTTCATGCCCGGCTATGTGCTGGTGCATATGGAAATGTCCAATCGCGGCTACCACCTGATCTCGTCGATCAATCGCGTGACGGGCTTCCTGGGGCCCCAGGGCAAGCCGATGCCGATGCGCGATGCCGAGGTGAACGCGATGCTGAACCGCAGCGTCGAGGGGGGCGAGGCGCAGCCGCGCAACCTGATCCGCTTCGACATCGGCGAGAAGGTCAAGGTCAACGACGGCCCCTTCGAGGGCTTCGACGGCATGGTCGAGGAAGTGGACGAGGCGCACAGCCGCCTCAAGGTCTCGGTCTCGATCTTCGGGCGGGCGACGCCCGTGGAACTGGAATTCACCCAGGTCTCGAAAGGGGGCTGAGGCGAAGCCGCGCGGGAGGTGCGCGCCCCGGGACAGCCCCGGTGGTGACAAGCCGGACCGCTAAACCGCCCTTCCGCCGGAAGGGCCGAGTGATGAAGGAGTGGGCCAGATGGCCAAGAAGATCATGGGCAGCCTCAAGCTGATGGTGAAGGCCCAGCAGGCGAACCCCTCGCCGCCCGTCGGCCCGGCATTGGGTCAGCGCGGCCTGAACATCATGGCGTTCACCAAGGAATTCAACGCGAAATCCGCCGATTTCGTGCCGGGCACCCCGATTCCGACCGTGATCACCTATTACCAGGACAAGTCGTTCAGCCTTGAGCTGAAGACCCCGCCCGCCTCGTTCCTGATCAAGGAAGCGGCCGGGCTGAAGCCCGTCGGCAAGCGCAACCGCACCAAGGGTTCGGCCAAGCCCGGGCGTGAGCCCGCGGGCTCCATCTCGGTCGCGCAGGTCCGCAAGATCGCCGAGACGAAGATGAAGGATCTGAACGCCAATTCGGTCGAGGCGGCGATGCAGATCATCCTTGGCTCGGCCAAGTCCTGCGGCATCGAAGTGAAGGGCTGAGATCATGGCAAAGCTCGCAAAGCGTGTGAAGAAGGCGCAAGAGGCGTTCTCCGGCAAGGAGAACCTTGTCGTCGAAGAGGCCGTGAAGCTGATCAAGGACGCGGCCTCGGCCAAATTCGACGAAACGCTGGAAATCGCGATGAATCTGGGCGTCGACCCGCGTCACGCCGACCAGATGGTCCGTGGCGTGGTGCAACTGCCCAACGGCACTGGCAAGGTGGTCCGCGTGGCGGTCTTCGCGCGCGGCGCCAAGGCCGATGAGGCCAAGGCCGCCGGTGCGGATATCGTCGGCGCCGAGGACCTGCTGGAAACCATCCAGTCGGGCAAGATCGAATTCGACCGCTGCATCGCCACCCCGGATCTGATGCCGCTGGTCGGCCGCCTGGGCAAGATCCTCGGGCCGCGCAACCTGATGCCGAACCCCAAGGTCGGCACCGTGACCATGGATGTCGCCACCGCCGTCAAGAACGCCAAGGGCGGCGAGGTCCAGTTCAAGGTCGAAAAGGCCGGCGTGATCCATGCCGGGATCGGCAAGGTCTCGTTCGCCGACGAAAAGCTGGCGGAAAACGTCCGCGCCTTCGTCGAGGCGGTGACCCGCGCCAAACCGGCCGGCGCCAAGGGCACCTATGTCAAGAAGGTCTCGCTTTCTTCGACCATGGGGCCGGGCGTGTCGCTGGATCTGGCCTCGACGGCTTCGGCCTGAGGCATCGCGGGCGGGGTGCCGCCCGATGTGGAATTCCCGATCCGCAAGGAAAGGGATGACGGGGCGGTTCGCCGCCCTGTCCTGTCCGAGACGGTGGGGGGCGCGCAAACGCCTTAATATCCTGCCCGAGATGGGAACGACGACCTTTCGCCCCACGGCGATCCTGGCCTGTCTGTCCCGTTACGGACCGAGACGCCCCTTTCCCGGAAGGGGGCGCTGACTAGAGCCGGGGGAGACCCCAAACTTGGAGTGAAACTGTGGATAGAGCCCAGAAAGAGAAATTGGTCGAGGAACTCGGCCAGATCTTCGAAAGCTCTGGCGTCGTCGTGGTTGCCCACTACGAAGGCATGACGGTTGCACAGATGCAGGACCTGCGCGGTAAGATGCGCGAAGTGAACGGGTCCGTTCGCGTTGCCAAGAACACGCTCGCCAAGATCGCCCTTGAAGGCAAGCCCTCTGCGAAGATGGCCGACCTTCTGACGGGCATGACCGTGCTTGCCTATTCGGAAGACCCCGTGGCTGCGGCCAAGGTCTCCGAGGCCTATGCCAAGACGAACGAGAATTTCGTCATCCTCGGCGGGGCCATGGGCGGTGAGGTTCTGGATACTGCCGGTGTCAAAGCCGTGGCCTCCATGCCGTCGCGCGAAGAGCTTATCGCTCAGATCGTGTCGTGCATCGGTGCGCCCGCCTCGAACATCGCTGGTGCCATTGGCGCGCCTGCTCAAAACATCGCGGGCATCCTGTCGACCATCGAGGACAAGGCCGCGGCATAAGCCCGCGACCCGTCCGCATGTCATTCGTAGGGTTGATCCAATCGTCGTTGGAACCCATCTCAACTGAACGGAACTGAAAAAATGGCTGATCTCAAAGCTCTCGCCGAACAAATCGTTGGCCTGACCCTGCTGCAAGCGCAGGAACTGAAGACCATCCTGAAGGATGAATACGGCATCGAGCCCGCCGCTGGCGGCGCTGTGATGGTGGCCGGCCCCGCCGCTGGCGGCGCTGCCGAAGCGGCCGAGGAAAAGACCGAATTCGACGTGGTCCTGACCGAAGCCGGCGCCAACAAGATCAACGTGATCAAGGAAGTGCGCGGCATCACCGGCCTGGGCCTGGTCGAAGCCAAGAACCTGGTGGAAGCCGGCGGCAAGATCAAGGAAGCCGTCTCCAAGGCCGATGCCGAGGAAATCAAGAAGAAGCTCGAAGCGGCTGGCGCCAAGGTCGAGCTGAAGTAATCGCATATGCGGGCCCGCCCGCATCGGTGATTTCGGGCTGGGGGTGGTTTTCCGCCCCCGGCCCATCTCGCGTCTTGAAAGCGGCTTTTCGGTGAAAGCCCCTCTCCAGGTGCGATGAAAGGTTCGGGAGCCGCCTGACGGGACAGGTGGCGGGTATGGAACCTCTCTCCCCTCTCGCCAGTTGGCGCGCGACCGTGGCCCGACGGTTCGCGTGCCGGCGAAAAGATGAAAGGTGACCACGAGCATGGCGCAAGCTTACGTTGGCCAGAAGCGCATTCGCCGTTACTACGGCAAGATCCGCGAAGTCCTTGAAATGCCGAACCTCATCGAGGTTCAGAAAAGCTCATACGACCTGTTCCTGCGCTCTGGCGACAGCGACCGGCCGCAAGACGACGAGGGCATCCAGGGCACGTTCCAGTCCGTCTTCCCGATCAAGGATTTCAACGAGACCGCCGTTCTTGAATTCGTCCGCTACGAGCTGGAAAAGCCGAAGTATGACGTCGACGAATGCATGCAGCGCGACCTGACCTATGCCGCGCCGCTGAAGGTCACCCTGCGCCTGATCGTGTTCGATGTCGACGAATCGACCGGGGCGCGGTCGGTCAAGGACATCAAGGAACAGGATGTCTACATGGGCGACATGCCCCTGATGACGCCCAACGGCACCTTCATCGTCAATGGGACCGAGCGGGTGATCGTCAGCCAGATGCACCGCTCGCCCGGCGTGTTCTTCGACCACGACAAGGGCAAGACCCATTCCTCGGGCAAACTGTTGTTCGCCTGCCGGATCATCCCCTATCGCGGTTCGTGGCTGGATTTCGAATTCGACGCCAAGGATATCGTCTTCGCCCGTATCGACCGTCGCCGCAAGCTGCCGGTGACGACGCTGCTCTATGCGCTCGGCATGGATCAGGACGCGATCATGTCGTCCTATTACGAGACGGTGAACTTCAGCTACCAGAAGAACAAGGGCTGGGTCACCCGCTTCTTCGCCGACCGCGCGCGCGGCACCCGTCCGGCCTATGACCTGGTCGACGCCGCTTCGGGCGAGGTTCTTCTGAAGGCGGGCGAGAAGGCCACGCCGCGCATGGTCAAGAAGTGGATCGACGAAGGCGTGGTCACCGAGCTTCTGGTGCCCTTCGACAATATCGTCGGTCGTTTCGTCGCCCGCGACATCGTCGATGAGGAAACCGGCGCGATCTGGGCCGAGGCCGGCGAGGAGCTGACCTGGGAGCTGGACCGCGACGGCGAGGTCAAGGGCGGTTCGCTCAAGACCCTGCTCGACCAGGGCATCACCGATATCCCGGTTCTCGACATCGACAACGTCAATGTCGGCCCCTACATGCGCAACACCATGGCGGCGGACAAGAACTGGAACCGCGACACCGCGCTGATGGACATCTATCGGGTGATGCGCCCGGGTGAGCCGCCGACCATCGAGGCGGCCAGCGCGCTCTTCGACACGCTGTTCTTCGACAAGGAACGTTACGATCTTTCGGCCGTGGGCCGGGTCAAGATGAACATGCGTCTCGACCTGGACCGTCCCGACACCCAGCGGACGCTGGATCGCGGCGACATCATCAGCTGCATCAAGGCGCTGGTGGAACTGCGCGACGGCAAGGGCGAGATCGACGACATCGACCACCTCGGCAACCGCCGGGTGCGCTCGGTCGGCGAGCTGATGGAGAACCAGTATCGCGTCGGCCTGCTGCGCATGGAACGCGCGATCAAGGAGCGGATGTCCTCGGTCGAGATCGACACGATCATGCCGCAGGACCTGATCAACGCCAAACCGGCGGCGGCGGCGGTGCGGGAATTCTTCGGCTCCTCGCAGCTTTCGCAGTTCATGGACCAAACGAACCCGCTGTCGGAAGTCACCCACAAGCGCCGCCTTTCGGCGCTTGGGCCGGGCGGTCTGACGCGCGAACGCGCGGGCTTCGAGGTGCGCGACGTCCACCCGACCCATTACGGCCGGATGTGCCCGATCGAGACGCCGGAAGGCCAGAACATCGGCCTGATCAACTCCCTCGCGACCTTCGCGCGGGTGAACAAATACGGCTTCATCGAGACCCCCTATCGCAAGGTCATCGACGGCAAGGTCTCCGACGACGTGGTCTATATGTCCGCGACCGAGGAAATGCGCCACACCGTCGCCCAGGCCAATGCGACTCAGAACGCCGAGGGCGAATTCACCGACGAGCTGATTTCGTCGCGCAAGGCGGGCGAGTTCATGCTGAACCCGCCCGATGCCATCGACCTGATCGACGTCTCGCCCAAGCAATTGGTGTCGGTCGCGGCCTCGCTGATCCCGTTCCTGGAAAACGACGACGCCAACCGCGCGCTGATGGGATCGAACATGCAGCGTCAGGCGGTGCCGCTTCTGCAATCGGACGCGCCCTTCGTTGGAACCGGGATCGAGGCCGTGGTGGCCCGCGACTCGGGTGCCGCGATCATGGCGCGGCGCGCGGGCATCATCGACCAGGTCGATGCCCAGCGGATCGTTATCCGCGCCACCGAGATGCTGGAACCGGGTGAGCCGGGCGTCGACATCTACCGCCTGCGCAAGTTCAAGCGGTCGAACCAGTCGTCCTGCATCAACCAGCGTCCGCTGGTGAAGGTGGGCGACACCGTCGTGCGTGGCGAGGTGGTGGCCGACGGCCCCTGCACCGACATGGGCGAACTGGCGCTTGGCCGGAACGTGATCGTGGCCTTCATGCCGTGGAACGGCTACAACTACGAGGACTCGATCCTGATCTCGGAGCGCATCCTGAAGGATGACGTCTTCACCTCAATCCATATCGAGGAATACGAGGTCGCCGCCCGCGACACCAAGCTGGGCCCGGAAGAGATCACCCGCGACATCCCGAACGTCGGCGAGGAGGCGCTTCGCAACCTCGACGAGGCCGGGATCGTCTATATCGGCGCCGAGGTGAACCCGGGCGACATCCTTGTCGGCAAGATCACCCCAAAGGGCGAAAGCCCGATGACGCCGGAGGAAAAGCTCCTGCGCGCCATCTTCGGCGAAAAGGCGTCGGACGTGCGCGACACCTCGCTGCGCCTGCCGCCGGGGGCTTACGGCACCATCGTCGAGGTGCGGGTGTTCAACCGCCACGGTGTCGACAAGGACGAGCGCGCGCTGCAGATCGAGCGGGAAGAGGTCGAACGCCTCGCCCGCGACCGCGACGACGAGCTTGCGATCCTTGAGCGCAACATCTTCGCCCGTCTCAAGGCCCTGCTTCTGGGGCGCGAGGCAGTGAAGGGGCCCAAGGGCGTCAAATCCGGCTCGACCATCGACGATGAACTGCTGGGCACGCTGTCGCGCGGCCAGTGGTGGCAGCTTGCCGTCGCCGAAGAGGCGCAGGCCAAGGAGATCGAGGCGCTGCACGACCAGTATGAGCAGCAGCGCCGCGCGCTGGATCACCGTTTCGACGACAAGGTCGAGAAGGTGCGCCGGGGCGACGACCTGCCTCCGGGCGTGATGAAGATGGTCAAGGTCTTCGTCGCGGTGAAGCGCAAGCTGCAGCCGGGCGACAAGATGGCCGGCCGTCACGGCAACAAGGGCGTCATCTCCAAGGTCGTGCCGGTCGAGGACATGCCCTTCCTGGCCGATGGCACCCATGTCGATCTGGTGCTGAACCCGCTGGGCGTACCGTCGCGGATGAACGTCGGGCAGATCCTTGAAACCCATATGGGCTGGGCCGCGCGCGGTCTGGGCCTGAAGGTGGACGAGGCGCTGGCCGATTACCGCCGCCACGGCGACCTGACCCCGGTCAAGGAAGCCATGCGCCTGGCCTACGGCGACGAGACCTATGACGAGGCCTTCGGCGAGGCCGGTGACGAGGATCTGCTGGAAAGCGCCAATGCGGTTCGCCGCGGCGTGCCGATCGCGACCCCGGTCTTCGACGGCGCCAAGGAAGCCGATGTGAACGATTCGCTGAAACGTGCGGGTTTCGACACCTCGGGCCAGTCCGATGTGTTCGATGGCCGCACCGGCGAGAAGTTCCAGCGCAAGGTCACCGTGGGCGTGAAATACATGCTCAAGCTGCACCACCTTGTCGACGACAAGCTGCATGCGCGCTCGACCGGGCCCTACAGCCTCGTCACGCAGCAGCCTCTGGGCGGCAAGGCGCAGTTCGGCGGCCAGCGTCTTGGGGAGATGGAGGTCTGGGCGCTGGAAGCCTACGGCGCCGCCTATACCCTGCAAGAGATGCTGACGGTGAAGTCGGACGACGTGGCAGGCCGGACCAAGGTCTATGAATCCATCGTCAAGGGCGAGGACAACTTCGAGGCCGGCGTGCCCGAGAGCTTCAACGTTCTCGTGAAGGAAGTCCGCGGCCTCGGCCTGAACATGGAACTCCTGGATGCGGAAGAGGAATGAGCGGTTTCCCAGGAAACCGTTTCGGGGCGGCGCGCGGCCGCCCCATGCCTCTGACCGCAACCTCCTGATTGGGAAGATCAAATGAACCAGGAACTGACGAACAACCCGTTCAACCCTGTTGCGCCGGTCAAGACCTTCGACGAAATCAAGATCTCGCTCGCCAGCCCCGAGCGGATCCTGTCGTGGTCCTATGGCGAGATCAAGAAGCCGGAAACCATCAACTACCGCACCTTCAAGCCCGAGCGCGACGGGTTGTTCTGCGCCCGGATCTTCGGGCCGATCAAGGATTACGAATGCCTTTGCGGCAAATACAAGCGGATGAAATATCGCGGCGTCGTCTGCGAGAAATGCGGCGTTGAAGTCACGCTGCAAAAGGTGCGCCGCGAGCGGATGGGCCATATCGAACTGGCCGCACCCGTCGCGCATATCTGGTTCCTGAAGTCGCTTCCCTCCCGGATCGGCCTCATGCTCGACATGACGCTGCGCGATCTTGAGCGCATCCTCTATTTCGAGAACTACGTCGTCATCGAGCCGGGCCTCACCGACCTGACCTACGGCCAGCTCCTGACCGAGGAGGAATTCCTCGACGCGCAGGACCAGTACGGCTCCGACGCCTTCACGGCGAATATCGGCGCCGAGGCGATCCGTGAGATGCTGGCGGCGATCGACCTTGAACAGACCGCCGAGACCTTGCGCGAGGAACTCAAGGAAGCCACCGGCGAACTGAAGCCCAAGAAGATCATCAAGCGGCTGAAGATCGTCGAGAGCTTCCTCGAATCCGGCAACCGCCCGGAATGGATGATCCTGACCGTGCTGCCGGTGATCCCGCCGGAGCTGCGCCCGCTGGTGCCGCTGGACGGCGGCCGGTTCGCGACCTCGGACCTGAACGACCTCTATCGCCGGGTGATCAACCGCAACAACCGCCTGAAGCGGCTGATCGAGCTGCGCGCGCCCGACATCATCGTGCGCAACGAAAAGCGGATGTTGCAGGAAGCGGTGGACGCGCTGTTCGACAACGGCCGCCGGGGCCGCGTGATCACCGGGACCAACAAGCGCCCGTTGAAATCGCTCTCCGACATGCTCAAGGGCAAGCAGGGCCGGTTCCGCCAGAACCTTCTGGGCAAGCGGGTGGACTTCTCCGGCCGCTCGGTCATCGTGACCGGGCCGGAACTGAAGCTGCACCAGTGCGGCCTGCCGAAGAAGATGGCGCTCGAACTCTTCAAGCCGTTCATCTATTCGCGGCTTGAGGCCAAGGGCCTGTCGTCCACGGTGAAGCAGGCGAAGAAGCTGGTCGAGAAGGAACGCCCGGAGGTCTGGGACATCCTCGACGAGGTGATCCGCGAACACCCGGTGCTGCTGAACCGCGCGCCGACGCTGCACCGCCTCGGTATCCAGGCCTTCGAACCGATCCTGATCGAAGGCAAGGCGATCCAGCTTCACCCGCTGGTCTGCTCGGCCTTCAACGCCGACTTCGACGGCGACCAGATGGCCGTGCACGTCCCCCTCTCGCTGGAAGCCCAGCTTGAGGCGCGCGTCCTGATGATGTCGACGAACAACGTGCTCTCGCCCGCCAATGGCGCGCCGATCATCGTGCCGTCGCAGGACATGGTCCTTGGCCTCTACTATGTCACCATGCAGCGCGAGGGCATGGTGGGCGAGGGCAAGCTTTTCCGCGACATCGACGAGGTGGAACATGCCCTTGCCATCGGCGAGGTGCATCTGCACGCCAAGATCACCGCACGCCTGCGTCAGGTCGATGCCGAGGGCAATATCGTCTGGAAACGGTTCGAGACCACGCCCGGCCGCCTGCGGCTGGGGAACCTTCTGCCGCTGAACGCCAAGGCTCCGTTCGAGCTGGTGAACCGGCTTCTGCGCAAGAAGGACGTGCAGACCGTCATCGACACCGTCTATCGCTACTGCGGCCAGAAGGAATCGGTGATCTTCTGCGACCAGATCATGGGGCTGGGCTTCCGCGAGGCCTTCCGCGCCGGCATTTCCTTCGGCAAGGACGACATGGTCATCGCCGAGAACAAATGGGATCTGGTGAACGAGACCAAGGACCTCGTGGCGGGCTTCGAGCAGCAGTATCTCGACGGCCTGATCACCCAGGGCGAGAAATACAACAAGGTCGTGGATGCCTGGTCGAAGTGCAACGACAAGGTGACCGAATCGATGATGGCCACCATCTCGGCCACCAAATACGACGAGGGCGGCGCCGAGAAGGAGCCGAACTCGGTCTATATGATGGCGCACTCCGGGGCCCGGGGTTCGGTCACCCAGATGAAGCAGTTGGGCGGGATGCGCGGCCTCATGGCCAAGCCGAACGGCGAGATCATCGAGACGCCGATCATCTCGAACTTCAAGGAAGGTCTGACCGTTCTTGAATATTTCAACTCGACCCACGGCGCCCGCAAGGGCCTGTCGGACACCGCGCTCAAGACGGCGAACTCGGGTTACCTGACCCGCCGTCTCGTGGATGTGGCGCAGGATTGCATCATCCGCATCGCTGATTGCGGCACGGATAATGCGATCACCGCCTCGGCCGCGATCAAGGAGGGCCAGGAAACCGCGCCGCTTTCCGAGCGTGTCCTGGGCCGTGTGGCCGCCGATGACGTGCTGGAGCCGGGCACCGACAATGTGATCGTCGAGCGGGGAGAGCTGATCGACGAGCGCAAGGCCGATCTGATCGGCCAGGCGAACGTGCCTTCGGTGCGCATCCGCAGCCCGCTGACCTGCGAGGCCGAGGAAGGCGTCTGCGCCGCCTGCTACGGGCGCGACCTGGCCCGCGGCACCCGCGTCAACATCGGCGAGGCGGTCGGCATCATCGCCGCCCAGTCCATCGGCGAGCCGGGCACCCAGCTTACGATGCGGACCTTCCACATCGGCGGCGTGGCCCAGGGCGGCCAGCAGTCGTTCCTGGAAGCCAGCCAGGAGGGCCGGATCGAGTTCCGCAACGCGAACCTTCTCTCCAACGCCTCGGGCGACCAGGTGGTGATCGGGCGGAACATGTCCATCGCCATCATCGACGATGCCGGGCAAGAGCGGGCGACCCACAAGCTGACCTATGGCGCGCGGCTGCATGTCAAGGACGGCGAAGAGGTCAAGCGCGGCACCAAACTGTTCGAATGGGACCCCTTCAACCTCTTGATCGTGGCCGAAAAGGCCGGGGTCGCGCGGTTCAAGGACCTGGTCTCGGGCATTTCGGTGCGCGAGGATACCGACGATGCCACCGGCATGACGCAGAAGATCGTCTCGGACTGGCGCTCGGCCCCGCGTGGCTCGGACCTCAAGCCCGAGATCATTGTGGTCGATCCGGTCTCGGGCGATCCGGTGCGCGGCGACAGCGGCAATCCGATCACCTATCCGATGTCGGTCGATGCCGTTCTGTCCGTCGAGGACGGGCAGGAACTGCGTCCGGGCGACGTGGTGGCGCGGATCCCGCGCGAAGGCGCCAAGACCAAGGACATCACCGGGGGTCTTCCCCGCGTGGCGGAACTGTTCGAGGCCCGTCGCCCGAAGGACCATGCCATCATCGCCGAGGCCGACGGCTATGTGCGCTTCGGCAAGGACTACAAGAACAAGCGCCGCATCACCGTCGAGCCGGTGGACGAGACGCTGACGCCCGTCGAATACATGATCCCCAAGGGCAAGCACATTCCCGTCCAGGAAGGCGACTTCGTCCAGAAGGGCGAATATATCATGGACGGCAACCCCGCCCCGCACGACATCCTGCGGATCATGGGGATCGAGGCGCTGGCCAGCTACATGATCGAGCAGGTGCAGGAGGTCTATCGCCTGCAGGGCGTGAAGATCAACGACAAGCATATCGAGGTGATCGTGCGGCAGATGCTGCAAAAGCTCGAAGTGCTTGATTCGGGGGATACCACGCTTCTGAAGGGCGAGCAGGTCGAGCGTCAGGAACTGGAAGAAGAGAATGCCAAGGCCCGTGGCCGCGGCCTTCGCGAAGCCAGGGCCGAGCCGGTGCTTCTGGGCATCACCAAGGCGTCGCTGCAGACCCGCAGCTTCATCTCGGCGGCCTCCTTCCAGGAAACCACGCGCGTCCTGACCGAGGCTTCGGTCCAGGGCAAGCGCGACAAGCTGGTCGGTCTGAAGGAGAACGTCATCGTGGGCCGCCTGATCCCGGCGGGCACGGGCGGCGCGACCCGTCAGGTCAAGGCCATCGCCACCGCGCGCGACAATACCGTGATCGAGGCGCGGCGCTCGGAAGCGGATCAGGCGGCGGCGCTGGCCGCACCGCTCGATCTCGACGAGCCGCCGCTTGATGCGGCGGTGGTCGATCCGGTCGAAAGCCGCGACTGAGCCGGGCGCGTCCGCATCGCGAAGAAAAGCCTGAAAGGCCCGCCGGAGAAACCTCCGGCGGGCCTTTCGCTGCCCGTATCGGGGCGAAGAAAGACGGCTCGACTGCACAGAGCCGTGATCTGGGCCGTGCAAGCGCCAGGGCCGCTTGCGCGCAGGGGCGAATTTTTGCGAACGTCACGACGACGGAACAGGTCTCGCGAAGCGTTCATCGCAAGCCGATACGAAGATCAGACATCCCGTCGTGCCGCGCCCGGTTTCGGCCGGGCGCCGGGCGCGTCGGTCAGAACCAATGCCCCGCCCGCGCGAAAAACGCGCCAGCAAGGCCCAGAGGAACCCGATGCCGCAGCCCTTGTTCATACTTCTGCCCGCCCTTTTGGCCGCATTCGCCGCGCCGGGGCCGCTGGCCGGGCCCGCGGCGGCGCAGCAGGCCGCCATGGCGGGCAGCGCGCCGCGTCCGGTGCAGACGGGCTATATGGTCGTCGAAGCGGCCGAGGTGCCGGTGACGCTTTTGTTGACCGGGCGGGCGGTGGCGCAGAACACGACCCGGATCCGGCCCCGCGTGGGGGGCGTGGTGACAGCGATCCTCTACACGCCGGGCACGCTGGTCGCCGAAGGCGCGCCCCTCTTCGCCATCGACCCGACCAGCCATGAGATCGCTTTGGCCTCGGCCGAGGCCGATCTGGCCCAGGCCGAGGCCGAGCTGACCTCGGCCCAGACGGCCTTTGAGCGCGCGGCGCGGCTGCGCGAAGGCGCGACGGCATCGGTCGCGGCCTTTGAACAGGCCGAGGCGGTGCTCCTCAAGGCCCGGGCCGCCCGCGGCTCGGCCGAGGCGGATCTTGCGCTGGCCCGGCTCCAGCTTGAATGGACCACGGTGCGCGCGCCGATCTCGGGCGTGGTCGGCATCGCCGAGGTCTCGATCGGCGATCTCGTCTCGGCCAGCCAGTCCGATGCGCTGGCCGAGATCGTGCAGACCGATCCGGTGCAGATCGACCTGACCGAACCCTATCCGATGCGGCTGCGGATCGACGCGCGCGCGGGCGCGGGCGAGATCACGCTGGATGAAACCCCCACGCTGTCGCTGTTCCTGGGCCCGGGGATCCGCACCGGGAGCGATGCGCGGCTGGTCTCTACGGGCGCCACGGTTTCCTCCACCACCGGCACCCGCCGCCTGCGGTTCGAGATGGCCAATCCCGAGGGGCTGATCGCGCCGGGGATGTTCCTGCATGCCGAATTGACGCTGGGGCGCGAAAGCGCCGTCCTGGTGCCGCAGCGCGCGACCGAGCGTCAGCGCGACGGCAGCCTGACCGCCTGGGTCGCGGTGAATGGCAAGGCCGAGCGCCGCCGCCTGACCGAGACCGGCACCTTCGGCAACGACTGGGTGGTGCGCGCGGGCCTCGATGCGGGCGAATGGCTGCTTCTGGACGGCATATCCACCCTGCGCGACGGCCAGGACGTCTCTCCGGTGCTGGCGACGATCGACGCCGCGGGCGTTGTGCGCGACAGCGGCGCGGCGGCAACCGGACCGGCGTCGAACTGACCCGAGGATGGCGCAGTTCTTCATCTCCCGCCCCGTCTTCGCCTGGGTTCTGGCCATCGTGACCATGCTGGCGGGGGCCTTCGCGCTCTCGCGGCTCGCGATCGAGCAATATCCCGACATCGCCCCCACCCGCATCAACATCACCGCGAATTATCCCGGCGCCTCGGCCGAGGCGACCGAGAATTCGGTGACCACGGTGATCGAGGGGGTGATGACCGGGCTCGACGGGCTCTTGTTCATGGAATCCAGCTCCAGCGCCACCGGGCGGTCGCGGATCTCCTTGACCTTCGACGACCGGATCGACCCCGACAATGCCCAGATCCAGGTGCAGAACCGGCTGCAACTGGTCGAAAGCGGGTTGCCCGAGACCGTGCGCGAACGCGGGCTGGACGTGTCGCGCTCGGGCGAAAGCTCGCTTCTGGTCGGCGCGCTGGTGTCGCGCGACAACCGCTATTCCTCGCTGGAACTGGGCGACCTGACCGAGGCGCTCCTGGAGGATGCGGTCCTGCGCACCGAAGGCGTGGGCACGATCCAGAGCTTTTCCTCGGGCTATGCGATGCGGGTCTGGCTGGATCCGATCCGCATGGCGGAATACCAGATCACCACGGGCGACGTGACCTCGGCGATCTCGGACCAGAATTCCACGGTCTCGGTCGGTTCCCTGGGGGCGCAGCCGGTGGTGCCGGGCCAGCAGTTGACGGTGGCGCTTTCGGCGCAGACCCAGCTTTCCAACGTCGATCAATTCGCGAAGATCATCCTGCGGCTGGAGGAAGAGGGCGGGCAGGTCCTGCTGTCCGACGTGGCCCGGATCGAGGTGGGGCAGGTCAGCTACGGCAATTCGGCGCTGTTCGACGGTGCCAATTCGGCGGGGTTCTCGGTCAACCTGGCCTCGGGCGCCAATGCGGTGGCGACCGCCGAGGCGGTGCGCGCGGTCGTCCATTCCATCGCGCCCGCGCTGCCCGAAGGGGTCGAGGTGGCCTTTCCCTTCGACACCTCGCCCTTCATCGAGGAATCGATCGGCACCGTCTATGCGACGATGTTCGAGGCGGTCGGGCTAGTCTTCCTGGTGATCCTGATCTTCCTGCAAAGCTGGCGCGCGACCATCATTCCGGTGGTGGCGATCCCGGTGGTGTTGCTGGGCACTTTCGGGGTGCTTTCTGTGCTTGGCTATTCGATCAACACGCTGACCATGTTCGCGCTGGTCCTGGCCATCGGCCTTCTGGTCGACGATGCCATCGTCGTGGTCGAGAATGTCGAGCGGGTGATGAACGAAGAGGGGTTGGACGCCCGCGCCGCCACCCGCAAATCGATGGGCCAGATCACGCCCGCGCTGGTGGGGATCGCGCTGGTGCTGTCGGCGGTCTTCCTGCCGATGGCCTTCATGGCGGGCTCGACCGGGGTGATCTATCGCCAGTTCTCGGTCACGATCATCTCGGCGATGATGCTCTCGCTGGCGGTGGCGGTGATCCTCTCGCCGGCGATGAGCGCGGTGCTCCTGCGCGCCCATGCCCATCACGGTGGCGGCAATCTGCTGACGCGCGGCTTCAACCGTTTCATGGCGGCGGTGACACGGGGCTATGGCCGCGTGGTGGGGCTGGCGATGCGGGTGCCGGTGCTGATGCTGGTCGTGCTTGGCGCGATTTCCTGGGGCGCGGTCCTGATGTTCGACCGGCTGCCGTCGTCCTTCGTCCCGCAAGAGGATCAGGGCGTCATCACCGTGAACCTGCGGCTCGCCGAGGGGGCGACCATCGCCCAGACCGCCGCCGTGGCCGAAGAGGTCGCGGCCTGGCTGACCCAGGAACAGGGCGATACCGTGCAATCGGTGATGACCGCGCTTGGCTTCGCCTTTGGCGGCGGCGGGCAGAACAACGCCATGCTGTTCGTGCGGCTGAAACCCTTCGCCGAGCGCCCGGGGCTGAGCGCCTCGGCGCTGCAACAGGCCGGATCGGCTCGGTTCCGGGGCCATCGGGCGGGAAGCATCAATTTCGGCCAGCCCCCGGCGATCCAGGGCCTGGGCCAGAACGCAGGGATTTCCTTCTTCCTGATCGACCAGGGCGGCCTCGGCCAGGCCGCGCTGGAGGAAGGCGCGCAGGCGCTGGTCGCCCTGGCCGAGGCCGAGGGCGCGGCCTCGGGCTTTCGCGGCCATGAGCCGAGCCGCCGTCCCGCCCTGAAGCTTGAGATCGACCAGCAGAAGGCCCGCGCCATGGGCCTGACCGTGGGCGAGGTGAATTCCATGCTTTCGGTGATCTTCTCGGGCCGCCAGGTCGGCGATTTCGAACTGGGCGGGGAATTGCGCCCGGTGGTGGTGCAGGGCACCGCCGAATACCGCATGCAGCCCGAGGAAATCGACATCTGGCACGCCCGCAACAGGCTGGGCGAGATGGTGCCGTTCTCAAGCTTCATCACCCAGGTCTGGACCGAGAATTCGCCCTCGCTCGACCGTTTCGGCGGCACGCGGGCGATCTCGATCTCGGCCAGCCCGGGCGAGGGGTTTTCGACCGGCGAGGCGATGGCGCGGGTCGAGGCGCTGGTGGCGGAACTGCCGGGCGGCTTCGGCGTGGCCTGGACGGGGCTCTCCTATCAGGAAAAGCTGGCGGGCAACCAGGCGCCGATGCTGTTTGCGATGTCGGCGCTGGTGGTGTTCCTGTGCCTGGCCGCGCTTTACGAAAGCTGGTCGGTGCCGCTGGCGGTGATGCTGTCGGTGCCGGTGGGGATCCTGGGCGCGCTGCTGGCCGCCTGGGCCTTCGGCCAGTCGAACGACGTCTATTTCAAGGTGGGCCTGCTGACCACAATCGGGCTTGCGGCAAGGAATGCCATCCTGATCGTGGAGTTCGCCGAGGCGATGCGCAGGCAGGGGATCGGCCTGATCGAGGCCAGCCGCAAGGCCGCCGAAATCCGGCTGCGCCCGATCCTGATGACCTCTTTCGCCTTCGCGCTTGGGGTGCTGCCGCTGGCGCTGGCCTCGGGGGCGGGGGCGGCGACGCAGCATGCCATCGGCATCGGGGTTCTGGGGGGGATCACCGCCTCGACGGTGATCGCGCTGTTCATGGTGCCCGCGCTTTATGTGCTGGTGAAGCGGGTGACGGGGCAGGGTGGCTGATGCAGGGCGGTTGAGCGGCCGCTACCGCCCGGGGGCCGCCGCCGTCGCCGCCGTCCAGGCGGCGACGATCTGGCGCGCGCGGGCGCCGGTTTCGGCGGCGCTCAGCCCCGGGGTGTAAAGCGCGCTGCCGATGCCGAACCCGTCGGCGCTGGCGCCGATCCATTCGGCGAAGTTCGACGGCCCCGCCCCGCCCACGGCATAGACCTGCGTGCCCCCGGGCAGGACGGCGCGGATCGCGGCCAGACCGGCGGGGCCGAGCAGGCTGCCGGGGAACAGCTTCAGCCCGGTCGCCCCGGCCCTGAGCGCGGCGAAGGCCTCGGTCGGCGTCATCACCCCGGGCCAGCTTTCCAGGCCAAGCGCGCGGCTTTGCGCGATCACCGCCGGATCCATGTTGGGCGAGACGACCAGCCACCCGCCCGCCGCCTTCAGCGCATGGACCTCATCCACGGTCAGCACCGTGCCCGCGCCGATCTGCGCGGTCTCGCCGAAGGCCGCGGCCATGGCGGCGATCGATTCGAAGGGATCGGGCGAGTTCAGCGGCACCTCGATCCGGGTGATCCCGGCCTCGATCAGGGCTTGCGCCACGGGCAGCGCCTCGGGCGGGGTCAGGCCGCGCAGGATGGCGATCAGGGGGCGGTGGGTCATGGCCGGGTTCCGGTTGCAAGAAGCGAGGTGAGGCCCGCAAGCGTGCAGGCGGTGGCGTCGAGGCTGCGGGTCTGCGCGCCCTGCGCGGCCAGCGCGGTGGCATAGGCCCGCGCCAGCCCCGAGGATCCGATCAGCGCGACCGGCTGGCCCAGCCAATAGGGCCGGGCGGCGGCAAGCTCCATCCCGATCAGCAGGCCCGAAAGCCGCGCCCGGGCGGTGGCGGGGGCAAGCCCGTGCAAAAGCCCCTCTGCCCGGATCCCGAACAGCCGCGATCCGATCCGCTCGGGGCGCGAGATCGCATCGGATACCGCGGCAAGGAAGGCCTCCTCCCGATGCGGGGCATCGTCGGCGCCCAGCGAATGGCGCAGCACCGACTGGCGCGAGACCAGCTCGAACAGCTCTCCTGTCATATGGGTCTGGAAGCTGACCACCTCGCCCGCGCTGACATGGGCCCATTTCGAATGGGTGCCGGGCAGGCAGACCACGCCGTCGAACCCCGGCTCCAGCATGAGCGCGCCGGCGATCTGGGTCTCTTCGCCGCGCATCACATCGGCGGGGCGGTCCTGGGAAAGGCCGGGCGCGATGCGCAGATCGAGGCGCGGGTCGCGGGTGGGCGCGCGGGTCAGGGCGGCGGGATCCAGCGGCGCGCAGGGGATCGCGCGATAGGCGGCTTCGGTCCAGCCCTGGCGCGCGCCGACCATGCCGCAGGCAAGGGCGGGCAGCGGGCGGGTGCCCAGCCAGCCCCCGATCAGGCGCAGGAGCGCGGGCTCGAACCCGTCGGGCGAAAGCCGCGCCATGCCCTCGTCCGATCCGGCCCGGGCCAGGATCGCGCCGGAAGCCGCGATGGCCCAGACCCGCAGGTTCGAGGTGCCCCAGTCGATCGCGATCCAGTCGGGGTCGATCGGTTCGGGGCTGACCAGGCCCGGGGCGCCTTCGTCCGCGTGCGCATCGGCCGCGCGCGCATCGGCGGGGCGCCCGCCCGGGGGCGTCGTCGCGCTGGCGGATGCCGCCGCCTCGGGTTTCCGGCCGGTTTCGCTTCGCATGATGCCCCTCCTCCCGGGCCAAGGCTTGCCCTGCGCCCGGGGTTGCGTCAAGACCGCCCGGGGGTCTTGGCGGGCGCGGCGGTCGGGGGCGTTGCAGGGATTATATTCGCCGCCCGCCCTTGCGGTTCCGGGGCCGCGCTGCCAGTGTCCGCCGCCGGAGAAGGAGATCCCTGAAAATGCGCCTCGGTATCGCAAGCCTGATGTTCGGCTATGTGCTTTCGCAATTTTTCCGCGCTTTTCTGGCGGTGCTTGCCCCGGTGCTGGAGGCCGATCTGGGCGCCTCGAAACAGGATCTGGCCACGGCTTCGGGGCTGTGGTTCCTGGCCTTCGGCGCGATGCAGATCCCGGTGGGCGTGGCGCTCGACCGGATCGGGCCCAAGCGCACCACCGTCGCCTGCCTGGCCATCGGCACGCTGGGGACGGCGATCTTCGCCATGGCGACCACGCCCTTCGGGATCAAGATGGCGATGGCGCTGATCGGGGTGGGCTGCTCGCCCATCCTGATGTCGGCCTATTACATCTTCGCGCGCGAATTCTCTCCGGCGGTCTTCGCCACGCTGGCGGGCGCGACCATCGGCGTCGGCAATCTGGGCAATATCGCAAGCTCGCTGCCGCTGACCGCCGCCGCCGAGGCCTTCGGCTGGCGCGAGACGGTCTGGGGCCTGGCCGCGATCTGCGCGCTGACCGGCGTGGCGGTGCTGGCGCTGGTGCGCGATCCGGCGCCCGCGCCCGCGGGGCCGAAAGGCTCGGTGCTGACGCTGCTGAAAATGCCGGTGCTCTGGCCGATCCTGACGATCATGCTGGTCTGCTATGCCGCGCCCGGCGGGTTGCGCGGGCTGTGGCTTGGCCCCTATTTCAGCGATGTCTGGGGCTATGGCGCGAACCAGATCGGCCTTGCGGGCCTGTGGATGGGCATCGCCATGGTGATCGGCAGCTTTGCCATCGGGCCGATGGACCGCTGGTTCGGCACCCGCAAATGGGTGATCTTCGGCGCCAATCTGGGGATGCTGGTCGCGCTTTGCGCGCTTTGGATCTTTCCCGACCGCTCGGCCGGGTTCTCCATCGCGATGTTCGTCGGGCTGGGCCTGTGCGGGTCGAGCTTCCCGATCGTGATCGCCCATGCCCGGGCCTTTTTCCCGCCGCATCTGGTCGGGCGCGGCGTGACGCTGGTCAATCTGTTCGGCATCGCCTCGGTCGGCGTCGCGCAAGAGGTCACCGGGCGGCTGCATGCCGCGCGGGTCGACCAGGCCGATCCGGCCGCCCCCTATCAGGCGGTCTTCGGCTTTTTCGCCGTTACGGTGACGCTGGGGCTTGTGGTCTATCTTTTCTCGCGCGACCGCACCGACTGAGCCTTCCCCCCGGCCCCCCTTTGCGCTAAGGGGCGCCGTTCCCCGAAGGGCGGGGAGCGAAGGGATCAGGAGAACCCCGATGGGCTATAAGGTCGTCATCGCGGGTGCCACGGGCAACGTGGGCCGCGAAATGCTGAACATCCTCGCCGAGCGCGAGTTCCCGGTGGACGAGATTGCCGCGCTGGCGTCGCGAAAATCTCTGGGCACCGAGGTCAGCTTCGGCGAGAAGACCCTCAAGACCAAGGATCTCGACACTTTCGATTTCACCGGCTGGGACATCGCGCTGTTCGCCGTGGGCTCTGACGCGACGAAGACCTATGCGCCGAAGGCCGCGGCGGCGGGCTGCGTGGTGATCGACAATTCCTCGCTCTACCGCTACGATCCGCAGGTGCCGCTGATCGTGCCCGAGGTGAATGCCGATGCGATCGCAGGCTATTCGAAGAAGAACATCATCGCGAACCCCAACTGCTCGACCGCGCAGATGGTCGTCGCGCTGAAGCCGCTGCACGACCGCGCGAAGATCAGGCGCGTCGTCGTCTCGACCTACCAGTCGGTTTCCGGCGCGGGCAAGGAGGGCATGGACGAGCTTTGGGACCAGACCAAGGCGGTCTACAATCCCGTGCAGGAAGTGCCGCCGAAGAAGTTCTCGAAGCAGATCGCCTTCAACGTGATCCCCCATATCGATGTCTTCCTGGACGATGGTTCGACCAAGGAGGAATGGAAGATGGTGGCCGAGACGAAGAAGATCCTCGACCCCTCGATCAAGCTGACCGCGACCTGCGTGCGGGTGCCGGTCTTCGTCGGCCATTCCGAGGCGATCAACATCGAGTTCGAGGAACCGCTTGACTGGCAGGAGGCGCAGGACATCCTGCGCGAGGCGCCCGGCATCATGCTGGTCGACAAGCGCGAGGCCGGGGGCTACGTCACGCCCATCGAATGCGTCGGCGAATACGCGACCTATATCAGCCGCGTGCGCGAGGATCCGACCGTCGAGAACGGTCTGAACATCTGGTGCGTCTCGGACAACCTGCGCAAGGGCGCGGCGCTGAACGCGGTCCAGATCGCCGAGCTGCTGGGCAACCGGGTGCTGAAAAAGGGCTGAGAAGGCCGGAATCCTTCAAAAGGGGCGCGAAGGGGAAACCTTTCGCGCCCCGTTTCATTGCTGCGCAAGCGGGGCAGGGCTTTCTCAGCCCCTCAGCCCCTCAGCCCCTCAGCCCCTCAGCCGTCCCGCAGACATATGCCGCTTGCCCGCAAAGCCGGGCAGGCGCGCGACCTCGAACCCGGCCGCCGCCAGCGCGCGGCGCACATGGCCTGCGGCGGTATAGGTGGCGAAACTGCCGCCCGGGGCGGTATGGCGGGCGACGGATTCCATCAGATCCTCGCCCCACATCTCGGGGTTCTTGGCGGGGGAAAAGCCGTCCAGAAACCAGGCGTCGGCCTGTCCCCCCCATGCGGGAAGCGTTTGCCGCACATCGCCGATCACCAGATGCAGGTCGATCCCCGGCAGGGCGATTTCGGTCGCGCCCGTGCGGTATTGCGCCAGCAGCGGCGCCGAGATCGCGGCGGCCTCGGGGAAATGGGCAAGGGCGCGTTCCATATCCGGGGCCGCCATCGGAAAGGCCTCGAACGAGGTGAAGCGCAGCCGCGCCGCGCCCCCACTCCCGCCGGGCCAGGCCAGCGCCAGCGCCAGCAGGTTCAGCCCGGTGCCGAAGCCCGTCTCGGCGATATGGAACCCGTCCCGCAGCCGCCCGGGCAGGTCGTTTCCGGCCAGAAAGACATGGCGCGTCTCCTCCAGCCCGCCCTTGAGGCTGAAATAGGGGTCGTCGAAGGCCAGCGCGACCGGGGCGCCGTCCTTCCAGCCCAATGCGGGGGCCGTCGCCGGTTCCGGTTGTATCGCATCCGCCATCGCTCTAACCCCATTGCTCTGACCCCAGGCCCCGCCGCATCTGGATGGCCCATCTGAGTGGAAGGACACGCGATGACAAGCCCCGAGATCACCATTCGCGGCGCCGGGATCTTCGGGTTGTCGGTGGCCTGGGCCTGCGCCTCGCGCGGCGCGCGGGTGCGGGTGATCGACCCGGGCGGGGTGGGCGCGGGGGCTTCGGGCGGGCTGGTCGGCGCGCTGGCGCCCCATGCGCCGCCGGAACAGCCCGGCGGGTGGAATGCGCTCAAGGCTTTTCAACTGGAAAGCCTGACCTTCGCCCCCGCCTGGTGGGCGGCCGTCGCGCGGGCGGGGGGGCGGGACCCGGGCTATCTGGCCTCGGGCCGGGTGCAGCCGCTGGCGGATGCCGCTGCCGTGGCGCTGGCCCGCGCGCGGGAAGAGGCGGCGCGCGTCTTCTGGCAGGGCCGCGCCGACTGGACCGTCCGCCCGGCGACGGGCGCGGAATGGGAGCCTGCCTCGCCCACCGGGCTGCTGGTCCACGACACGCTGACCGCCCGGCTGTCGCCTCGCGCGGCCGGGTGGGCGCTGGAGGCGGCGATCCGCGAAAGCGGCGGCGAGATCCTGGCCGAGGCGCCCGAGGCGGGGCTTGTGGTCCATGCCACCGGCTGGCGCGGGCTGGCGGATCTGTCCCGGGCGTTCGATCGGCGGATCGGCGCGGGCCAGAAGGGGCAGGCCGCGCTTTTGCGCCCCGCCCGGCCCGCGCCGCAGGTGCCGCAGATCTATGCGGGCGGGCTGCATGTGGTCTCGCATCACGACGGTCTGGTGGCCGTGGGCTCCACCTCCGAGGGCGAGTGGCGGGACGAGGCGCCCGATGCCCGGGCCGAGGCCCTTGCAGACCGCGCCCGCGCGCTGGTCCCGGCGCTGGCGGGGGCGGAGCTGGTCGAATGCTGGGCCGGGATCCGCCCGCGCGCCGCCAGCCGCGCGCCCGTGCTGGGGCCCTGGCCGGGGCGGGCGGGGTATTTCATCGCCAATGGCGGCTTCAAGACCGGGTTCGGCATGGCGCCCCTGCTGGCCCTGCGCCTGGCCGACCTGATGCTTGAGGGCCGCGACGCCATCCCCGAGGTCTTCCGCCTCGAAGTGCTGCTGAATGGCGCAAGCGCGCCGGGTCAGCCCTGACGGCTGGCCCTTACCAGATTGTGGACGAACCCCAGCTTTTCCAGCACCGGGGCGGGCAGGGCGAAGGGATAGCTGTCCGGGTGCCCCATCGAGCGGTTCAGCGCGTTCAGCGCCACCGTCAGCGGCAGCCAGGCCGAGACCAGCCGTTCGCTTCGCCAGATGCGCCAGGGGTCGAAGTCGATCTCGGCCGACAATTCGCCCTCGTCCTCGACCGTGGGGTCGATCGACATGCCGAAGGCGGCCGCCGTCTCCAGCGTGTCGATCATGTGCAGGTAATGCGCCCAGGTCTCGGCCCAGTCCTCCCAGGGATGCATCGTCGCATAGGAGGAGACGTATTCCCGCTGCCAGCCTGCAGGCGCGCCGTTCTGGTAATGCCGCTCCAGCGCCGCCGCGTAATCGGTGCTTTCATCGCCGAAAAGCGCGCGGAAGGCCTCGATATGGCCGCCGTCGCGCACCAGGATGTCCCAGTAGTAATGGCCGATCTCGTGGCGGAAATGGCCCAGAAGGGTGCGGTAGGCCTCGCCCATTTCCGAGCGCATCCTCTCGCGCGTGGGGTCGTCGGCCTCGGTCAGGGCGATGGTGACGACGCCATTGGCATGGCCGGTCAGCACCCGCTCGACCGAGCCGGGATCGTCGGCGAGGAAGTCGAAGATCATCGGTTCGGGATGGTCGTCGCCAAGGGCGGGGCGGGGCAGGCCAAGATGCGCGAGCGTGTAGATCAGCCTGCGCTTCGCCACCTCGATCTTCTGCCATTGCGCGGCATGGGTGGGGTCGGACAGGTCGGGCACGGTGCGGTTGTGGCGGCAGGCGGGGCAGTAATCGGCCGATGCCTCGGCGTCGTCGGGGCGGGCGGGCACCATCCAGTTGCAAGCGCTGAGTTCCCAGTTGCGGCAAAAGCGCCAGTTGCCGGGCGCGACATGTCCCTGTTCGTCCGGTGCCGCCTGCCAGAGCGCGCCCGCAGGCTCGACCGCCAGCATCCGGTCGGGGCTGCCGCCGCCTAGCGGCAAATAGCCGACGGCGCGCCCGCAGCGCAGGCAGGCGGTGTTTTCGAAATGCAGGACCTGCCCACAGCACTGGCATTGAAAAAGCTTCATCGCAACTCCGAAGGACAACAGGCGGCCGGGGACACGGCGCGGGCCCGGCACGGACCGGCCCTATAATGCGCGCGGCCCCGGTCCGGTTCCCGGGGCGCGGCGCGATTTTTCCACGGCCCGCGCGGGCCGGAGCGGGGGGAAGGCCCCGGGGCCCGGGTTTCGGGCCCCGAGTTTCAGGCTCCGGGGCTTCAGGCCGGGCCTTTCAGGCCCCGGGGGTTCAGGTCCAGGTTTTCAGACAGGCGCTTTCCAGGCGTCGATGATCGCCACGGCCTCCTCGGCGGTCTCGACGATATGGAACAGGTTCAGGTCCTCGGGGCTGATCACCCCGGCCTCGGACAGCAGCGTCCAGTTCACCACGCTCTCCCACCAGTCGCGCCCGAAGAGGATGAAGGGAACCGGCTTCATCCGCCGGGTCTGGATCAGCGTCAGGCTTTCGAACATCTCGTCCAGGGTGCCGAAGCCGCCCGGAAAGACCGTGATCGCCGCCGCGCGCATCAGGAAATGCATCTTGCGGATGGCGAAGTAATGGAAGTTGAAGCACAGGTCGGGGGTGACGAAGGCGTTCGGGGCCTGTTCATGCGGCAGCACGATGTTGAGCCCGATCGACTGGCCGCCCGCCTCGGCGGCGCCGCGATTTCCGGCCTCCATCACGCCGGGGCCGCCGCCGGTCGCCACCACCCATTTGCGGCCGTAACTGATCAGGCTGCGCTCGGTCATGATCCGGGCGAATTCCTGCGCCTCGGTATAGTATTTCACCAGCCCGGCAAGGGTGGGGGTGCGGGCGGTCTCGGCCGCCTCGGGCGCGGGGATGCGGGCGCCGCCGAACAAAACCACGGTGCTTTCCACGCCGCGCTCGTCCATGACCAGTTGGGGCTTGAGCAGTTCAAGCTGCAGCCGCACCGGGCGCAGCTCTTCGCGCATCATGAAATCCTGGTCGGTGAAGGCCAGCCGATAGGCGGGCGCGCGGCTTTGCGGCGTGTCCGGGCAGCAGTCGGCGGCCTGGGCATCCTGGGCGCTGTTGCGCAGGGGGTGGTTGCGCGTCTCGTCCTTCATCGGGTCTCCTCCCGCATTGCGTGGCATTCCCCTTGGGCTTATAGCCCGGACGAGCCGATTGAAACCGCCCAAGGATGACCTGCATGTCGAATGCCGCGCTGGAAACCGCCATCGAAGCCGCCTGGGAGGCGCGCGACACGATCACACCGGCCCTGAAGGGCGAGGCCCGCGACGCGATCGAGGCCACGCTTGAGGCGCTGGACAAGGGCGTGCTGCGGGTGGCCGAAAAGCGCGGCGCCGACTGGCATGTGAACCAGTGGGCCAAGAAGGCCGTGCTTCTGGGCTTTCGCCTGAAGGACATGGAGATCCAGACCGGCGGCCCGCAGGGCGGCGGCTGGTGGGACAAGGTGGATTCGAAATTCCTCGGCTGGGGCGAGGCGGAATGGAAAGTCGCGGGCTTCCGCGCGGTGCCGAACTGCGTCGTGCGCCGCTCGGCCTATATCGCGCCGGGGGTGGTGCTGATGCCCAGCTTCGTCAACCTGGGCGCCCATGTCGACAGCGGCACCATGGTCGACACCTGGGCCACGGTGGGCTCTTGCGCGCAGATCGGCAAGAACGTGCATCTTTCGGGCGGCGTCGGCATCGGCGGCGTGCTGGAGCCGATGCAGGCCGGCCCCACCATCATCGAGGACAACTGCTTCATCGGCGCGCGTTCCGAAGTGGTCGAGGGCGTGATCGTGCGCGAGGGCGCGGTCCTTGGCATGGGCGTCTTCATCGGAAAGTCGACCAAGATCTTCGACCGTGAGACCGGCGAGGTGCTTTACGGCGAGGTTCCCGCCGGATCGGTCGTCGTCGCGGGGTCGCTGCCTTCGAAGAACGGGGTGAACCTTTATTGCGCGGTGATCGTGAAACGGGTCGATGCCCAGACCCGGGCCAAGACCTCGATCAACGAACTTCTGCGCGACTGATCGCCAAGGGGGCCGTTCCGCCATGCCCGATAAGCCGTCCGACACGCCGTCCGGGGGATCAGCCCCGAAACCGGCCGAGAAACCCGTCGCCGGGAAACCCGTCAGGGAAAAGCGGCCCCAGCAGGTCTATACCCTTGTGGTCGAGGTCGGGCGCAAGGCGGGCGACGGCCTGCCCCCCAAGGCCACGGGGGCGGCGCTGATCTGCTACGCCTCGGGCGTGGACGAGGCCGAGGCGGTGCGCGAGACCGTCGCCATCCTCAAGGAGGCCGATCTCGCGCCGCTTGAGGTGCAGGGCCTTGGCACCCTGGCCGAGCGCCGGGCGGCGGGCGAGGACATCGGCGCCGAGGAAGAGGCGCTGATGCTGCGCGCGCGCGAGGAAAACTCGGTCGTCGTCGCGCAGATGACGCCGTTCTACGACTGAAGGCTCAGGCCGCGAAGCCGACCGGGCGCATCCGGCGCAACAGCTCCATCAGCGGCCGCGCCTCGTATTCGCGCAGCGCGGTCAGGGGCGGCGCAAGGCCCGGCTTCGGATCGTGATCCGCGCTCAGCCAGGTGCAGCCCGCGCTTTCGACCAGGCAGGGCGGGCCCAGGTCGAGCGAGAGGCACGGCACCACCGCGCGCCGGTTGTCATGCAGCGCCGAGACGCCGTCGACCAGCGCGCCCGCCGCGACCAGGACCTCGTCCTCGCCGAAAAGATATTCGGTCTCGGTCCCGCCGATCGCCACCATCTGGTCGGCCGAGACCAGAATGTCGCGCCCCCGCGCGTAATAGGGCGCGCGCAGGATCACGGCGGCATGCTCCCCGCGCGAGGGCATCTCGATCCGGCGCAGGGCGCGCAGACGCCGCGCGCCGCCATTGCGGGTCAGCACCCAGTCCCCGGGCCGCAGGCGGTCCGCCGCCACCTCGCCCGAGGGTGTCGGCACCGGCGTCGCCCGCCCGATCCAGGGCAGCCGCACCGGGGGTGCGAGGCCGGGCGCGACGCCGAACCACGACACCGCCGGATCGCGGCGGACAAGGCCCGCGCCCCGGCACAGCCGGGCCAGCGCGCGGGCGGGAAGGGCGATCCGCTCGGCCCCGCCCGCGCGCGCGATCGGCGCCCCGGCCTCGCCCTCCAGGCTCATGTGCCAGCCCTGCGGGCTCCAGCCGAAGGACAGCCGCGCCAGCCGCCCGTCGGCCTCCAGCGGCGGAGCCAGCCGGTGGCGCGTCATCCGCCCGCCGATGCGCCACATGAGGGCAAGCCCGCTTTGCGGGTGATGGAACAGCGACAGCGCATGGCCTTCGGGGTCGTGCCAGTGCAGCAGGACATCCGTCGGCAGCGGCCAGAGGAATTCCATCACCAGAAGCGCCCGGGCCAGAACCTCGGGCATGACCGGGACCAGCGGCCCGTCGGCATCGGAAAGCATCAGCCAGCCGGGGACGGCTGGATCCCCGGCGGCCGGGGGCAGGGGGGCGGCTCGGGGAAGGGCGCGGCCCGGCCGATCCGCCGCTCCGGCATCCGGGCGCAGGGATTGCGCAACCGCACCGGGGCGCGCGCCCGGCCCAGGGCGCGGGGCATGAAGATCGTCACGCGAAAAACCTGCCGGAGAAACCGTCTCGCTCGTACTGCACATGTCGCCCTGCCTCGGGGTCTTTTCCGGGCGGTCTTTCGTGCCCCCGGTTATGCGGCCGATCCTAGCCCTGGGCGCCGGTCTTGTCACCCGCGATCCGGCTTGCGGATGGCGATAGCTCCCCCGGGTGACCTCCGTGCCACGCCTTGTAGGCGGCTCTTGCGGTGGGGCGGCGGCGGATCATGCGCCGGGGGCGGCGCAATGCTCCTGGCCCCTGCGTTTCCGCCTCGGCATCCGCCCGCGCGCCGAGCACAGTGCGCAATGCTCGCCCCGAGCACCCCGCGACCCGCCCCCGACCAGCCCGCCCCCGACCGGCCGCGCTTGCCCTTTTCCGCCCGCTTCCCTATCCCTGAACCCGCGCTCCTCTCCCCCCCGCCGATGCCGAAAGGGCCCGCCCGATGCCTGTCCCGCCCGATGCCGCCGCCTTCCCCGCCCCGCTCGACCCGGTCGAGCTGACCGCCCGGCTGATCCGCTGCAATTCGGTCACCCCGGCCGAAGGTGGTGCGCTGGTCCTGCTGGAGGAAACCCTCTCCGCCGCGGGCTTCGACTGCACCCGGGTCGATCGCAACGGCATCCCCAACCTCTTCGCCCGCTGGGGCGCGCGCGGCGCCAACCGCAGCTTCGGCTTCAACGGCCATACCGATGTGGTGCCGGTGGGCGATGCCTCGGCCTGGACGCGCGACCCGTTCGGGGCCGAGATCGTCGACGGCTGGCTTTACGGGCGCGGCGCCACCGACATGAAGTCGGGCGTGGCGGCCTTCGTGGCTGCGGCGGTGGATTTCGTCCGCGCGACCCCGCCCCAGGGCGCGGTGATCCTGGCCATCACCGGCGACGAAGAGGATGTGGCGCAGGACGGAACCCGCGCCATCCTCGACTGGATGGCCGCCCGGGGCGAACGGATGACCCATTGCCTGGTGGGCGAGCCGACCTGCCCCGAGCGCATGGGCGAGATGATCAAGATCGGGCGGCGCGGCAGCCTGACCGCGCGATTCACCGCCATCGGCGTCCAGGGCCACGCCGCCTATCCGCATCGCGCCCGCAACCCGATGTCGGCCCTGGTCGCGCTGCTGGCGCGGCTCGAGGCGCAGCCGCTCGACAGCGGCACCGCGCATTTCGATGCTTCCACCCTTGCGATCACCACCATCGATTGCGGCAATCCCGCGAGCAATGTCATCCCCGCGCGCGGGCAGGCCACGGTGAACATCCGGTTCAACGACGCCCATAGCGGCGCGAGCCTTTCCGACTGGCTCCGGCGCCACGCGGCCGAGGTCGAGGCCCTGACCGGGGTGCGGATCGAGACCGGGATCCAGATCTCCGGCGAAAGCTTCCTGACCCCGCCGGGCGAATTGTCGGCCCTGGTCGGCAAGGCGGTCGCCGCCGAGACGGGGGTCGAGCCCGCGCTCTCCACCTCGGGTGGCACTTCGGATGCGCGTTTCGTCAAGGATCACTGTCCAGTGGTGGAATTCGGCCTTGTCGGCAAGACCATGCACCAGGTCGACGAACGGGTGGAACTGGCGCAGATCCACCAGTTGAAATCGATCTACGGCCGCATCCTGCGCGATTACTTCGCATGATCCGCCGCGCCACGCCGGATGAGCTGGACCTCTGCCTCGCGCTGCGCCGCCGCGTCTTCATCGAGGAACAGGGCGTCAGCGAGGCCGAGGAGATCGACGGCCGCGACGCGGATGCGATCCACCTGCTGGCCGAGGAGGGCGGGCGGGTGCTCGGCACCGCGCGGCTTCTCCTCCCGCCCGGGGGCCGGATCGGCAAGATCGGCCGCGTCTGCGTCCTGCCCGAGGCACGCGGCACCGGGCTGGGCGCGGCGCTGATCCGGGCCGCACTCGACGAATGCCGCCGCCATCCGACCGTGCAGGAGGCTCGCCTCGGCGCGCAGACCCATGCCCTGGGCTTCTACCAAAGGCTGGGATTCCAGCCCTTCGGCCCCGAATATCTCGACGCAGGCATCACGCATCGCGACATGAAGCTGCCCCTCAGGCCACCCCTCGCCGAACCTGACCCCTGAGAGCGAACCCTCAGCCCCGCCCCATTCTTCTTTGCGGAAATATCCCGGGGGTGAGGCGCCAAAGGCGCCGAGGGGGCAGCGCCCCCTTCCGCCGCCGCCGCGCGCCTCAACGCGGCCGATGGACATGGGCGCTCTGCACCAGCCCGAATCCCACCAGGATCACCAGAAGCGCCGATCCGCCATAGGACAGCAGCGGCAGCGGCACGCCCACCACGGGCGCCATCCCCATCACCATCGACAGGTTCACCGCGATATAGAAGAAGAAATTCGCCGCCACCCCGATGATCAAGAGGGACGAGAACCGCTCGCGGTTCTGCAGGGCCGAGACCATGCAAAAGCCGATGATCAGCGCGTAAAGCGCCAGAAGCGAAAAGGCGCCGACGAAGCCGAATTCCTCGGCCAGGGTGGTGAAGATGAAATCGGTGTGCTTCTCGGGCAGGAAGTTCAGCCGCGATTGCGTGCCCTGCATGAAACCCTTCCCCGACCAGCCGCCCGACCCAAGCGCGATCTTGGCCTGGATGATGTTGTAGCCCGCGCCCAGGGGATCCGCGGTCGGGTCCAGAAAGGTGTCGATCCGGCGATATTGGTAATCGTGCAGCAACTGCCATTCCGTCCCGCGCGACAGCATCACCGCGGCCACGGCGCCTCCGGCCAGCCCCGCCACGGCGGCGAAATACCAAAGGCTGACCCCGGCGGCGAACATCACCGCCGCCCCCCCCATCAGGATCATCAGCGAGGTGCCCAGATTGGGCTGCATCAGCACCAGGATCGTCGGCGCCACCGTCAGCCCCACCGGCAGCAGCACCCACAGCGGATGCGAGACCTTCTTGAGGTCGAGCCAGTCGTAATAGGCCGCCAGCACCATGACGAGGGTGAATTTCATCATCTCGGACGGTTGCAGGTTGATCGGGCCAAGCGCGATCCAGCGTTGCGCGCCCATGCCGATCTCGCCCTTGAACTCGACATAGACCAGAAGCGCGAAGGCGGTCAGATAGGCCAGCCCCGCGACCGATCTCCAGAACCAGACCGGCACCATCGCCACGACGAACATCAGCACGAGGCCCGCGCCCAGAACCTGGGCCTGGCGCCGGGCCCAGGTGTCGAAATCCCCGCCCGCGATGGAATAGAGCATCAAGATGCCGACCGAGGCCACCGCGATCACCAGCACCACCAGCGGCCAGTTGATGTAAAGCACCTTGCGCAGGCCGCTGGGCGCCTGTTTCAGCCGGTTCTCGAAAAATGCCATGCCGCGCGCCCCTCCGTCTCAGGCCCGGTCGGCCCGGGGGACCTCGCCCGTGGCGGGGTCGCGCAGCGACAGCTCGTTCAGCATGCTCTCGATCCGGGCGCGCTGCGCGGCCGGATAGGCCGAAAGCGGCGGCACCCCCCCCGACAGCGCAGCCAGGATCACGTCGCGCCCGATGGGCGCCGCCGCCGAGCTGCCGCCGCCGCCATGTTCCACCACGACCGAAATCGCGTAGCGCGGCGCGTCATAGGGGGCGTAGCCGACGAAAAGTGCGTGATCGCGCCGGTTCCAGGGCAGTTGGTCGTTCGAGATCACCCCCCGCGCGCGTTCGGCGGCGGTGATGTTGCGGACCTGGCTGGTGCCGGTCTTGCCCGCGAAGACCATGGTCGGCTCGACGATGCGCGACGACCGCGCGGTGCCGCGATCGGCGTTCATCACGTCATACATGCCGGTCCGCATCGCCCGCAGATGCTCTGCGGCAATGTCCAGGGGGGCGGGCACCGGCGCGGGTTGCTCCCGCCCGTCCACCATGCGCAGAAGCCGCGGCGCCACATCCGTCCCCGCCGCGATCCGCGCCGTCATGACCGCCAGCTGCAGGGGCGAGGCCAGCACATAGCCCTGGCCGATCGAGGCGTTGATCGTGTCGCCGATGCGCCAGTCCTGGCCGTGGCGGCTTTGCTTCCAGTCGCGGGTGGGCATGTTGCCCTCGGTGATCGCGGACATCGGCAGGTCGTGGCGGATGCCAAGGCCCAGCTTGCGGCCCATCTCGGCGATGCGGTCGATGCCGACCCTCTGGGCGATGTCATAGTAATAGACGTCGCAGCTTTCCGAGATCGACCGCGTCAGCGAGGTATTGCCGTGCCCGCCCCTGCTCCAGCAATGGAAGCGGCGGCCGCCGAATTCCAGGTAGCCCGGGCAGCGCACCGAATGGCCCAGCCCGATCGAGCCCGCCTCAAGCGCGGCAAGCGCGGTCACCATCTTGAAGGTCGAGCCCGGCGGATAGGCGCCCGAGACGGTCTTGTTGGCCAGGGGCCGGTGGTCGTTCTCGGTCAAGGCGGCGTAATCGCCATGGCTGATCCCGCGCACGAACAGGTTCGGGTCGAACGAGGGCGACGAGACGCAGCACAGCAGATCGCCGTTCCTGACATCCATCACCACCACGGCGGCGCTTTCCTCGCCCAGCCTGGCTTGGGCGAAGTTCTGCAGATCGGCGTCGATGGTCAGGCGGATGTCGGCGCCGGGCTCGCCCTCGTTGCGCTCAAGCTCGCGCATGACGCGACCGACGGCGTTGACCTCGATGCGCTTGGTGCCCGCATTGCCGCGCAGAACGGATTCCTTGAACCGCTCCACCCCCACCTTGCCGATCTGGAACTTCGGCAGGCGCAGCACCGGATCGGGGGTTTCCTGCTCGGCCAGATCCTTTTCCGACACCGGGCCGACATAGCCCGCGACATGGGCGAAATCGGTGTCGCGCGGATAGATCCGCGACAGGCCGACCTCGGGCAGGACGCCGGGCAGCGCGGGGGCGTTCAGCGCGACTTTCGAGAAATCCTCCCATGACAGCCGGTCCTTGACCAGAACCGGCACGAACGAGGAATTGCGCTTCACATCGGCAATCGTGTCTTCCAGCTCTTCGGCGGTCATCGGGATCAACTGGGCCAGCCGCTTCATCACCAGTTCCACATCGCCCGCATCCTCGCGGGTGATGACGACGCGGTAATTCTGCTCGTTCCCGGCGATCAGCTTGCCGTTGCGGTCCTGGATCTGGCCGCGCATCGGCGGGATCAGGCGGATGTTGATGCGGTTTTCCTCGGCCAGCAGGCGGAATTCCTCGGCCTGGTCGACCTGGAGATAGCGCATCCTGACGCCAAGCGCGGCGACCATGGCGGTCATCGCGCCGCCCATCATCAGCCCGCGCCGGGTGATCTTGCGGTGGCTGTCCTCGCTGTCCTTCTGGGTGCGTCTCATGCGGTGCTCCGGCTCACAACCGCCTCCCCTGATCATCGATCTCGCCGGTGGCGGGCTTGCGCAGGTCGAAGACCAGCCGCGACAGGCCGACCACGGCGGGATACGCCAGGATCGACCATACCGTCTGGACCAGCGCGAAGGAAAACGGCACCTGCGGCAGAAGCGTCAGCGCGAAGGCGGTGCGATAGGCCAGAAGCATCGCCACCATCAGCCCCGAGGCCAGCAGCCATTCCACCACGAAGTTCAACTCGCGCGTCAGCGCCACGCGCGAGCGCAGGAACTCCGTCGCCATGACCACAAGCGCGGTCCACAGCCCCGGCGGGCGCAAGAGCAGCAGATCCTCGGTCAGCGTGGCCAGCACGATCAGCCAGACCGGGATGAAATCGGGCCGCCGCATCGCCCAGGCCAGCATCAGGCACAGCAACAGGTCCGGCCCGGGATATTCGCCGGGCTCCTGCCCCACGGGCAGCAGCCGGGCGAAGAGGACGAAGACCGCAAGCGCCAGGAACAGCAGCCGGTAGCCCCAGGGATCGGCGCGCCACAGATCAGCCATCGGCCCCCCCGTCGCCCTCGGCATAGCCCGAGCCCTCTTCGTCCACATCGCCTGCGCCGGGCACGGGCTTGGCCGCCGCCTCGCCCTCGGCATCGACCTCGGGCACGGGGGAAGAGGGCAAGGGCAGCGCCAGCAGCCCGCCGGGGTCCGAGATCGATTCAAGCTCATGGCTGCGCAGCACGCGCAGGAATTCCAGCCGCTGGTAATCGGCGGCCAGCGAGACCCGCATCCGCCGGTCCGATCCCATGACGACCTGGCCGACCAGAAGCCCGGCCGGAAACACCCCGCCGTCGCCCGAGGTCACCACCCGGTCGCCGGGGCGGACCTGGTCGTTGTCCTCGATGAATTCCAGCGGCGGCAGGGCCGAATTGTCGCCCGAAAGCAGCGCCTTCTGCCCCGAGGGCTGCACCGTGACCGGAATGCGCGAGGAGGAATCGGTGACCAGGATCACCCGGCTGGTGCGTTCGCCCACGCCCGAGATCCGCCCCACGACGCCGATCCCGTCCATGGTGGCCCAGCCATCGCGGATGCCGTCGCGCGCGCCCACGTTCAACAGCACCGACTGCCGGAAGGGCGAGCCCGAATCGGCCAGCACCACGCCGGTCACATGGGTCAGCTTGGGGTCGAGCCGCACCTGGTTGAGGTCCAGAAGGCGGGCGTTCTTCTGTTCAAGCTGAAGCGCGGCCTCTTTCCAGGCCTTCATCTGCTGAAGCTCGCGCTTCAGCTCCTGGTTCTGCTCGTAGATCCGGCTGTAGGACTGGAAATTCTCGACCATGCCGGAAAGCCGGGTCACCGGGACCAGCGCCCATTCCATGTTCGGCACCACCGCGTCGACCAGGGCGGCGCGGAACCGCTCTACCCTCGGGCTGTCGATGCGCCACAGCAGGAACAGACCCAGCAGGAACAGCACCAGAAGACCGACCAGCAACCGACGGATCGGGCGGGCGTAATCCTCGGTTCCGGTGCGGATCTTGGCCAATGGCACGCCTCGGGTCTTGGTGGTCCGGTCGGGGGCCCGTCAACCCCTTGCCGGGCTATCGGGGGCGGTCGCGCAGGCGATCAACTGTCGTAGTCGATCACATGGCGAAGCTGCTTTTCATATTCCAGCGCCTTGCCGGTGCCGAGCGCGACACAATTGAGTGACTCGTTCGCGACAGAGATCGAAAGCCCGGTCTGTTCGCGCAAGGACAGGTCCAGATCGCCCAGAAGCGCGCCGCCGCCGGTCAGCATCACGCCCCGGTCGACGATATCGGCGGCCAGGTCCGGGGGCGTTGCCTCCAGCGCCTGCATCACCGCGTCGCAGATCTGCTGCACCGGCTCGGCCAGCGCCTCGGCGACCTGGGCCTGGTTGATCTCGGTTTCCTTGGGCACGCCGTTCAAGAGGTCGCGGCCCCGGATCTGCATCGCGGCACCGCGCCCGTCGTCGGGCATCCTGGCGGTGCCGATCGAGGTCTTGATGCGTTCCGCCGTCGATTCGCCGATCAGCAGGTTCTGGTGGCGGCGCAGATAGGCGATGATCGCCTCGTCCATGCGGTCGCCGCCGACCCGGACCGAACGGGCATAGACGATGTCGCCCAGGGACAGCACCGCGACCTCGGTCGTGCCGCCGCCGATGTCGACCACCATCGAGCCGGTCGGCTCGGTGATCGGCATGCCCGCCCCGATGGCCGCCGCGATGGGTTCGGACAGAAGGCCCGCCCGCCGCGCCCCGGCCTGCAGCACCGAATTGCGGATCGCGCGCTTTTCCACCGGCGTCGCGCCATGGGGCACGCAGACGATGATCTTCGGCTTGGCGAAGGTGGTGCGCTTGTGGACCTTGCGGATGAAATGCTTGATCATTTCCTCGGCGGCCTCGAAATCGGCGATGACGCCGTCGCGCATCGGGCGGATCGCCTCGATCGAGCCCGGGGTGCGGCCCAGCATGAGTTTGGCATCCTCGCCCACGGCCAGGACCTGCTTCTTGCCGTCCTTGTTGTGATAGGCCACCACCGACGGCTCGTTCAGCACGATCCCCTTGCCACGGATATAGACCAGCGTATTGGCCGTGCCGAGGTCGATCGCCATGTCGGACGAGAAAAGGCCGGGGATAAGCGACATGCGGTGTGGTCCTCGTGAAATTGCCGAAGGGCCCCCACGACTCAGGGCCGCGACTCAGGGCCTGGCGGCGGGGCGTGTGTCATATACGCAGGTAAAGGGGGATCGGAAAGGGCGCGCCACGGCGGCGCGCGCACTTCCGCGTGTGTGGGGCGGATCACGGTTGCGGTGCTGCGGGGACCAATGCGGGGAAGGGCGGTCGTGGGGGGCTGGCGATCCCGACTTGTCTCTGGCCGCATACCGGCCTGAAATACAGCGCCTGAAATACACCGGCCGGGCAGGTTCCGCTGGTCTGCCGCGGAGAAGCAGGGATGAAGAAGCAGATCGAGCCGCTTTATCGCAAGGTCAATACCCGAACCCATGGCGTGCGCCACGGCATCGGCGGTGAGGCCCGCTGGCATCGCAACGGCAAGGCCGCGGTGGAGGAGGGGATGCGCGGCTCGATGCATCCAGGGTTGCGCCACGGGCTCGACTATACGCCGCTGTTCCGCTTCCTGCTCTCGCGCGTGGGCCAGGACTGGACCCGGACGCGGCGCGAGGCGGCGGCGCGGCTGGACCGCGAAGAGCCGATCTTCTGGATGGTCGCCTTGCGGCGCGAGGAGGGCCTGGCCGTCTTCCGCACCGGCGAGAGCAGCTATTTCAGCGGCCTCTATGTCGACGAACAGAACCGCCTCGCCCTTGTCGATCCGGCGATGGACGAGACGGTGATGGAGCCGTCCTGCGGCTGCTGCACCCATACGCTGAACGGGCGGCGCCTAACGCGGCGCTACCGCCCGGATTGAGGCGTGGCGGATCTATGCAAGGCACGGCTCCCCCCGATCGTCACGGGCAAGGAAACCCGCCGCGACCCTGCGGCATTCGCCGAAGCTGCGGGACAGCCTGGCCGAGCGTCGCCGGAAGCACACCCGCCCGCAGTCATTGCGTGGGGGGGCGTCCTGAAGCGGGCCACCACGACCGCACCCCGGGGGAAGCCGTCCTTCGCAAACGCCCGTAACCGAAGCCTTCGGGCAGCCAGCGCCCGGCCTCAGGTGCGGCGCAGGCGGATCACCACATCGACGCGCGAAATCTCGGTCCCCGCCGGGGCCTGCGGCAGGCGGAAGATCTCAAGCTCTTCCTTCGGCGCGTCGGTCAGGGTCGCGCTGTCTTCCCAGAAGTAATGCGGATGATCATCCAGCCGGGTGTCGAAATAGCTTTTCGAGCCATCGACCACGACCTCGTTCATCAGCCCGGCGTCGCAGAAGGCGCGCAGGGTGTTGTAGACAGTGGCGAGGCTGACCTTCTCGCCGGCGCGGTCGGCCATCTCGTAAAGGCTTTCCGCCGTCACATGCCGGTCCTTGCCGTCGCCGACCAGAAGCGCGGCCAGCGCAAGGCGCTGCCGGGTCGGCCTCAGGCCGCCATGCTCCAGCCAGTCGGCCAGTCTGTTTTCATCCACCAGCGTCACCATCCGCCGCACTCCCGCACCAAAGCTGCGCAACGGGCCCGGCCCCGGTCTTGCGCCCGGTCCTGCCTGCGACGCGCCCGCCTTCGACGCACCTTGTCGGCGCGCGCGCCGCCCGTTTCACGTCGCTAAGGGTGAATATAAGACCTGCCATTCGCCGGTTTCAATTGAAAACGGCGAATTTCATGCCGATTTCAGCCGGTCTTGCCCTTGGTTCCATGCCTCTGTTACACGAAAAGCGACAAAAGGACCAATTGGGGGGACGGGGGCCGATGCCGCGCTATCCGACGACATTCGACCGCGAGGCCTTGCACGCCTGCGCCCGGGGCGAGCTTTTCGGCCCCGGCAATGCCCAACTGCCCGAGCCGCCGATGCTGATGATGGACCGCATCACCGACATATCCGAGGACGGCGGCGAACATGGCAAGGGCCATGTGGTGGCGGAATTCGACATCACCCCGGAGCTTTGGTTCTTCGCCTGCCATTTCCCCGGCAATCCGATCATGCCGGGCTGTCTTGGCCTTGACGGGCTGTGGCAGTTGACCGGGTTCAACCTGGGCTGGCGCGGCTGGGAGGGGCGCGGCTACGCGCTTGGCGTGGGCGAGGTCAAGCTGACCGGCATGGTCCGCCCCGACCGCAAGCTGCTGCGCTATCACGTCGATTTCACCAAGGCGGTGCAAACCCGCCGCCTGACCATGGGTGTGGCCGATGGCCGGGTGGAAGCCGATGGCGAAACCATCTATCTGGTGAAAGACATGAAGGTGGCCCTTTCGGCCTCTTGATCCCTTATCGCCGTCAGCCGGTTTTCCGGCCAGCCAGTTCTTCTGGAAGGACCATAGCCAATGCGTCGCGTCGTCATCACCGGGCTCGGTATCGTTTCGCCCATCGGTAACACCGTGGCCGAGGTGGAGGCCGCGCTGCGGGCCGGAACCTCGGGCATCGTCTTCGCCCCCGAATATGCCGAGCGCGGCTTCCGCTCGCGCGTGCATGGCCAGCCCAGGATCACCTTCGAGGACCATATCGACAAGCGCGACCTGCGCTTCATGGGCGATGGCGCGGCCTATAACTTCATCGCCATGGAGCAGGCGGTGAAGGATTCCGGGCTGGAGCCTTCGGACGTCTCGAACGAGCGCACCGGGATCATCGTCGGATCCGGCGGGCCCTCGACGAAAAGCTTCTTCAAGGCCCATAACATCGTGGTCGATTCCGGCAGCCCCAAGCGGATCGGGCCCTTCGGCGTGACCAAGGGCATGTCCTCGACGACCTCGGCCTGCCTTGCCACGCCCTTCAGGATCAAGGGCGTCAACTATTCGATCACCTCGGCCTGTTCGACCAGCGCGCATTGCATCGGCAACGGGACCGAGTTGATCCAGATGGGCAAGCAGGACGTGGTCTTCGCCGGCGGCGGCGAGGAGCTGGACTGGACGCTGTCGTGCCTGTTCGACGCCATGGGCGCGATGTCGTCGAAATACAACGACACGCCCGAGCGCGCGGCCCGGGCCTATGACGCCAATCGCGACGGCTTCGTCATCGCGGGCGGCGGCGGCGTGGTCGTGCTGGAGGAATTGTCCCATGCGCTGGCGCGCGGCGCGAAGATCTACGCCGAGGTGACGGGCTACGGCGCCACCTCGGACGGCCAGGACATGGTCGCCCCCAGCGGCGAGGGGGGCGAGCGTTCGATGAAACTCGCGCTTTCCACCCTGCCCGAAGGGCGGCGGATCGACTATGTCAACAGCCACGGCACCTCGACCCCCGCGGGCGACATCACCGAGATCCAGGCCCTGCGCCGCGTCTTCGGCGAGGGGCGGCTGCCGCCGGTCTCCTCGACCAAGTCGCTGACCGGCCACAGCCTGGGCGCGACCGGGGTGCATGAGGCGATCTATTCGCTGATCATGATGAACGGCGGTTTCATCACCGCCTCGGCCAATGTCGAGACCCCCGATCCCGCGCTCTTGCCGGGCGAGATCGTGACCGAATATCGCGACGGCGTCGAGATCGACGGCGTTCTGTCGAACTCCTTCGGCTTCGGCGGCACCAATGCCACGCTGGTCATGAGCAGGTATCTGGGTTGAACCATCAAGAAACGGAAGGGGGCGCTGCCATGGCCGGATTGATGAAGGGCAGGCGCGGGCTGGTGATGGGGGTGGCGAACGCCCATTCCATCGCCTGGGGGATCGCGAAGGCGCTGGCCGACGAAGGGGCGGAACTGGCCTTTTCCTATCAGGGCGAGGGGTTCGGCAAACGCCTTGCGCCGCTCGCGGCCTCGGTCGGGTCGGATTTCATGCTCGATGTCGATGTGACGGACGAGGCCTCGGTCGAGGCCTGTTTCGCCGCGCTGAAAGAGCGGTGGGGGCGGCTGGATTTCGTCATCCATGCGGTGGCCTATTCCGACAAGACCGAACTGACCGGGCGCTTCACCAATACGACGCGGGCGAATTTCCTCAATTCGCTGAACATCTCCTGCTTCAGCTTCATCGATGTCGCGCGGCGCGCGGCCGAACTGATGCCCGAGGGCGGCAGCCTGATCACGCTGACCTTCCAGGGCTCGACCCGGATCGCGCCGAATTACAACGTGATGGGCGTGGCCAAGGCGGCGCTGGAAAGTGCGACGCGCTATCTGGCGAATGATCTGGGGCCGCAGGGCATCCGGGTGAATGCGATCAGCCCCGGCCCGATGAAGACGCTGGCGGGATCGGCGATCGGCGGCGCGCGGGCGACCTTCCGGCACACCGAGGAAAACGCGCCGCTGCGCGCCAATGCGACGCTTGAGACCATCGGCGGCACCGCGGCCTGGCTGTGTTCGGATTACGGCGCGGCCACCACGGGCGAGATCATCCATGTCGATGGCGGCTTTCACATCCTGGGCTTTCCCCAGGCCGGAAATCTCTGAGCCTTTCGACCGGCTTCCCCTCGACCGGCTTCAAGCCGCGCGGCCGTCCCGGAAAGGGGCGGCCGCAGCCATGTCCGGCCCGCGTGTAGCGCCTGGCCAGGAGCGGAACCGGAAGGCCCTTCGCCCGGAAGGCCCTTCGCAGGGGCGACGGACGGTCGGGAGGCCATCTCCGGCCCGGGATATGACCCGCAGGTGGTCGTTTCCCCAGAGGCGGCAGAGCCTGACGATTTGATATGATTTGATGATTGGAGCGGGCGGCGAGCTACAGATTTCCTCAGTTTCCCCTTTTCAATCAATGGCAGGGTGTCCCACGGCGCGAAAAAACGGGTGAAATAGATTCAATAGGTTAGCTTTGGGGTGTCCCACGCTGTATCGCGTTTTGTTCTCACCACTCCATAGTTTCCAAAGCTGCCATGGCATCACGGGCGAGCTTCCATCGCTCCACGCCCTTCGTGTAGACCTCAGAAGTCTTTGCCTGCGTGTGCCCATGGACGGTCATGATCTGGTATTGAGAACATCCCTCTTGGGCGAGAAGATGCCCGGCAGCCTTCCTGATGCCGTGCGATGACCTGTCCTTCAGCCCCGCATCGCGACACCAGCGGCGAAACATCTGCCCGAGCGAATCTGGCGTGGAGAAAGGTTGCCCACGGTAGTTGAGCAGGTAGGTTGGCCCTTCGATCTTCGCGGCTCTTGTTGCCTTGTAGAGTGGGGGGAGCATTGGGATTGTCACCTCGGCCGATCCCTTCTTGGCCGGTTGCCACCGCAAGGCTCGCACGCCCTCCATCGTGGTCTCATGCTGACGCCCGAGCCGGATCGCATCGGATATGCGGCAGGCGGTGAACATGAACAGCGTCAAGGCGAGATGCGGCGTGGTTCCGGGTTCGTGCTTCTCGCGATATTTTCGCAGATCGTTGGCAGTCCAAGGGATGGCGCCACCCTTTCCGCGATCAATCCTTGATATTCCGATGGCGGGGTTGATCGAGCACAGCCTGCGCTCGGCGCCCCAGCGATACATTGCGCGGATGCCCTCGATCACGCTGTCGGCCCATGCGGGTGTTTCGATCAGGCTGTCACGCAGATCGACCAGCTTCGCAGGCGGTATGTCCAGCGCATAGTCTGCATAGAGGTCGGTCAGCACCTTCATGACGCTGCGGCGCTTTTTGAGCGTTAGCGCGGAGACCGACCCGGCCTTGACTTCCCGTTCCGTCGCCGCGAGGTGCTTTGCCGCAAGCCAACCGATCGACCCACGGATTGCGCGATCTTCCGGCGGCGCCTCGGGGTCGAGTTTAACCCCCGCCCGCGCCGCCCGATAGATCTCCATGAATTGTGGGTGATCAGGTGTAACTGTAAGCGGGATTCGGCGTGTCTTGTCGCCCTCGACCCGGACCCTGTATCGCAAAGACCCGGACGGCAGCTTTTCGGCAAGCAGTCCGGGAAATGCGAGCTTCATCGCGGTCAGGTCCATGAAATCGGCGTTCGTTTATCCTGCGCTTCTTCTCTCGGCTCTGCAATGGGTGTCGGATCTGGCATGATGCGCACTGTTCCGGCCTCTGTCACGATCTCAACCACGGCGCGCGGGTCTTCGGCACGCGCCGCCCGGATAAACCGGCGGGCCTGAGCCTCAGTAAAGGTCTGGCGCTTCCCCATCTCACTCCCCTTTCTCATCGGCGCGGCGGGCGCGGGACTCGAACCGGGCGATCACCGCTGGAAATTCGTCGCGGTATCGCAGCATCTCGTCGCGATCATTTCCCCACTCCTCGGACAGGTTGATTCCCTCATCCCAAGACAGGTCCTGATCCGCATGCATCCGGCCGCACAGGGCTGCGCAGTCCAAATGTGACTTCCACGGCCACGTTTCACCGCCGTCCTTCAGAAACGCGCGCTGGTATTTCTCGCCTGCGGCTATTGCGCATCCGCAATGGTCGCAGATGTGCGCGCGCCGGGCTTTGGGTCTGGTTTCGGACAGGACCTCCATCACCCTCTCCCTTCCGGGATACGGGCAAGGGCGGCGTGGGCGACGGCGTGCACCCTCACTCCCCAATTCGCCATAGTTGGGCTCTCCGAAAACGAAATCCCGTGCGCAAGCTCTATGGCGTCGATCAACGCCCGCCTCACCTCTTCCAGCGCCTCGCCGTGCAGGCAGGTGTCGGCGCGGACAGGATGCGGATCGCCTATGAACGCCAGCAAATGGTGCGCCGCCGTTCTGATCGCTTCCTCGTCGGCCGCCGATGGTTCCCGTCCCGCAAGACATTCTGTCTCGATCTGGACGATCATTTCTCCGCTCGTCTCGACTCGAACCGACCAGTGATCGTGACGTTCCGGTGCGTCACTCATCCCTTACCCTCCCCGATCAGGGCGGCGCGGATGCGGGATTCGTGGTCGGATTGAGCTGCAGCTTTGGCGGCTTCGAGGCTTCCGCAGCCATGCCATTCGCCGAACCCCCGAATATAACGCCCGACCGCATCGACAATACAGCAGCGCCAGCCAGTTGCATCGGCGATGTAAAAAAGCCCATCAGTCGTGAGTGCGCTCGAATAATTGGGCTGATCCACCCATACCAGTTCCTTCTCAGTCAGCGGCTTGACCTTCACCTCCGCAGGCTTGCGGGCGCGGAGGGCGCGAGCGGCTGCGTCCAGATCAGAAGCCTCCAAGCTGGCCGCTTTATGTGTGCGCATCATCTTGGCAGCACGGGACAGTCTCTCTGCCAGAGCATCCAGTTCCGCGTCCGACACTTGCGGCTCACTTTCGGGGGGATTGTGGGAGGCGCGCAGGCGCTTGTCCGCTGCATGGAACAACCGCACGGCATCGTCCCGCTCGGCTTCCAGTTCCGCGACACGGGCCTCGGCTGCGCCATGGTTCCCGGCGCACTCGATGATCTCTCGAGACGCCCTTTCGTATGCGGCCCGCCATTGGTCGCGATCCGCCCGCAGCCGCTCGATCTCGGCTTGCTGGGCGGTGAGGGTGTCGGCAATCTTCTCGAACTTTGTGCCGGAGTATGCGCTGCGATCCCTAGACCATGCGGCCAGCCGCGCCACTTCTTCCTTGTCGATGGTCATTGTTCGGCCTCGTATTCTCGGATGGCGTTATCCCATTCCGTCACCAGAGTGGAATTTACCGCGCCATGTTCGGCGGCGTCGGCCATTCGGCATCCCGCCTCCCGCAACTTCTCCGCCGCGATCACCTTGCGGGCGAGCGTCGGGGCGAGGATGCAAAGCGCTTCGATAGCGTCTTGGCGTTGGTCGGCATTATCCCCAAATCCGCGCTCTATCACGATCAAGCGCGGGTGATTTTCGCGTTTACCGACAAAGGTCCATCCGCCATCGTCGGGCATTTCGACGCCCCAATCTTCGGCTGATATGCGGTGAAGATCGTCCATTGCCGGGCCTGCTTTTTTCAGCAGGTCAGTCAGGTATTCCACGGTGATCTTGGGCGCGGTCATGCGCCACCGCCTTCCGCGCGGGCGGCGACACCGGCTGAGGGGTCTGCCCGGAGGTAATCCAGATCGGGGTGTTTGATGTCGATCAGCGCCAGCATCAAGGCGCGGAATGCCGCAGCCTCTCCGGTGTATTTGTCAGGGGATTGCGCTCTGGCCTCGCCCGCAAACGCAATGGCCGAGACGATGGTGAAGAATTCACCATCAGCATCTGGCGGGTTCGATCCGCTCATGTGCTGGTCGTAGCGCGACAGAATGGTCTGTGCGGCGGCTTGGATCTGCAAGCGCGTGCTGGTGATCTCGCTCATATCGTCTCCTTCCCGCATGGCGGGGCTATGGGGATGGTTTCAGCGTGGAACGATGCCGCCGCCGATCTTGATCTTGAATTTGCTGTTCCTGCCGCCCGGGAGAGGGCGCGCTGACTTCGGCGCGATGCCGAGGTGCTTGCCGCGCTTGCGGGCCTCGGTGGACTTCTGCGCCACGTCATGCGCGGTTTTTCTCTTGTGGCAGGGGCGGCGCAGCGCGCGCAGGTTCGTCTCGCGGTTTTCGCCGCCGAGGATCAGCGCCATGGTGTGATCGAACTCGACCCCCTCGCCAGCAACCCCCAGCTTGACGCCACAGCCGCAGGCGCAGATACCGCCCTGTGCCATGACGATCCGGGCCTTGACGCGGGCAGGCGGGGCCGAATCGTCGGTGCGGCCATGCCATTCGGGAATGGTGCGCGTCATGACGGCACCAGCATCAGGCGGCCCTGACCCTTGCGCTCATCGGCATAGGTTTTCGCGCGGTAGCGCAGGCCGAGGCTCAGGAGGGTTCCGGCCTTGTCGGGATCGAACAGCCGGATCGCACCATCCCCGCGGTCGGCGCGGCCTTCCAGCAGGCAGCCGCCCTCTTTCAGCCGGTTGCCGAACCAGACCGCGCTGCCCCTGATCTTCGGGGGCAAGCCCGCCGCATCCCAGATTTGCTTCGCCGTCTTGCCGTGGCGCAAAAGAAGCGCGCTTTCCGCAAGGCGGGCCGCAACCAGCGGCTGCACCAGACTGGTGACGATGCCGGGCAGCGCCTTTTCCATCTCCGTGACCTTGTGCGCGACCATGCGCATGATCCCGAAGCTGCGCTCGATCTGTTCAAGGGTCTCGGCGGGTATGGCGGGTGCGAGACTCCCGGTGCGGTAGTCGAGGAAAACCCGATTCACCTGCAACTGGAAGGCGGGGCTGATCCATCCGGCATAGCTGATCGCCAAAAGTTCGTGGGCGAAGGTGCCTTGGACCCCCGTTCCACCCTTGCTGGCCGATATGCAATTCTGCACATCGCCCCGTTCGAGTTCTGCAACGAGATCCTGCGCGGCCTGAGTGCGCAGCCATTGCGCGGGAGCCTTGTTTGCCCCCAAGCCGCTGGCCCGATGTAGGGCGTTCAGATTGAAGCGTCCCTCGGCATCGGTGGTGATTTCGACACCCGCGATGACGGGGAGTTTGACACGGATGTTCATGCCGCGCCTCCTTCCATCAGTTTGTGGGTCTGGTTGCGGGCCGCTTCGGCATAGCGCCGGATTTCGCGGATCATCTGGAACCCCGGCGAGCCGGTGGTGGCGTCGAGGATCAGCGTCAGCGCGTCGTAGACCTCGGCAAGCGGATCGTCATTGCCGGGTTTCGACGGGGTATGGGTGTTCGTTCCGCGCATGGCGGGCCTCCTTGCTCCAAATTGAGCGTGGCGACCCGCGACCAAACGGGTGGTGGCCACGCGACGGCAGGTTGGTCGACCGCTGGAGCAAGGCGCATGGGCGGCAGGGCTTTCGCCCTCCCACCGCGCGTGACCATAGTATCCGGCCAATGGCCGGAATGGCAAAACCCGCACGAAATGCGCGGGTTGCACGCGCCAATCTCCATTCGGGCGACCAAACCCGACAGCAGAGCATTTCCCCTGCTGCCCTATCAGGATGCCGCTGTCTGGCGCTTGTGTCAACAGGGTTGCGGGAGGCGTCACCGAAACTCCTCCTCGTATTTCAGGGCCTCAGGATCGGTCATGCGGATGCCGAGCGGGAGCCAGTGGCGCTGCATGGCATCGAGGAATGCGGTCATCTGTTTGACCGTCATCAGGCTGGTGACGGGCACTTGCAGTCGTTCCACCGCGCGCCGCTGTGCCTCGTGGTCAAGCTGGCCGAATGTCTCGTCCCAACTGGCGCGGAAGGACTCGGTTTCAGCGCGCAGGATCGGAACACCAAAGGATACCTTGGCGTCGGCTCGGACTTCCTCCACGGTCATGTCACCAAGCTGGCGGCTGATATCCATGAACCACTGGAAGGACAGGCGTTGCTGCTGGCTCGACCGGCTGGCCCCTTGTGACCACGACACGGTGAGGGGCAGCTTGCGACCAGACAGGCGGCGAGACAGCGCATCGATGTGGCCGGGATCGCGCAGGACCATCGTCGGCATTACTCGATCCCCGCTGTGATCGAATGCCGGGGCCGGGCGAGCGCCTCGGCGATGGTCTCGCGCATGGACGGGGGCACATCGCCTGCGACCGTGATCCAGTAATCCTTGAGGCCATAGTCGCGCACGGTTTTCGAAACCGCGTCCATATCGCGGCAGGGCCAGTGTCGGCCGGTCTTTTGGCAATGAAGGATCATCAGCGCCACTCCGGCGCGAAAGGAATGTCATCCTGAAGGTCGTTCGCGCCGCGCGCGCCGCCCGCGCTGGCCCCATATGCCGATCCGCCGGACTGCTGGCCATAGCCTGCGGGCGACTGGTCATAGCCGCCGGACTGCTGGCGCTCGCCACCGTCCTGCTTGCCACCGAGAAGCGTCAGGTTGCCCGAGAAGGGGCGCAGCACGACCTCGGTCGAATAGCGGTCCTGGCCGGACTGGTCCTGCCATTTCCGGGTCTCCAGCGCGCCCTCGATATAGACGGTCGAGCCCTTGCGCAGATATT
>NZ_JBEFZE010000032.1:0-48525 GCF_042762395.1 Pseudogemmobacter sonorensis | reverse complement strand
GATTATATCGAGATGTGCTATAACCCGAAGCGCAAGCATGCGAGAAATGGGATGCTGTCACCCGCCGAGTTCGAACGGCAGCAGATGATGAGACGCGAAGGCGTCTAAGAAACTCGGTGCTATTCACGTCGAAGGTCAGGGAGGTTGCCGAGAGGGGCAGGGGAGGCGGAGCCTCCCCTGCGATCAGCGCCAGAGCATTCTTGCGGGCGGCGTCGAGGTCGAGGCGATCCACCGGGCCGAGCGTCAGTTTCCGGGTGCCGAGGCGCAGCACCCAAGCCTTCGCGCCGGTAGGACGAACCCGCAGGCCGAGGCCCGGCACCTTGCCGTCATGCAGGGTGTATTCCCGCTTGCCCGGTCGGGCGGCGCGGATCGTGTTCGGGGTGAAGAGCGTGACTGTGTTCATTTGCCAGCTTCCCTCCTGTTGCGCTCGAAATCGGCCTGCACCGCTTCCAGAACAGCTTACGGTCCAGCCCGTGCTTTTCGCAGAAGGCAGGGATCAACAGGCGGGAGCGTCTGTAATCCCGCAACAGGTGCGGCGGGATGGCGGACGGGCGGGATGGTGGCGTGGCGGGCTGCCGGTTACGCTTTGTTATGTCACTGGGGGCGGCGAGCGTCCTGTTCAGATGGGCACCGACACTGATCGCCGCGTCGCGCAGGGTCTCGTCCGCCAGATGGATATAGGCTTCGGTGGTCGCGAACTCGCTGTGCCCGAGCAGCCTGGCGACCGTGCGCGGGCTTTCCCCGGCGCTGATCGCGGTCGTGGCGAAGCTGTGGCGCAGATCATGCAGGCGCAGGGTGCCAAGGCGCGCGGCCTTCCGGGTCTCGTGCCAGAACCTGTCCAGCCGGATCGCGCGCAGGGGTCGTTCCTCTTCGGCAAAGACCAGATCGCTGATCCGGGGCAGGGCGGCCAACAGGTCCAGCACCGGCTTGCCGAGCCAAATTGCGCGCGGCCCGGCTTTGGCATCAGGCAGGGCTGCGCGATTGCCGTCGATCCAGTCCCACCGCAAGGCGAGTGCTTCCCCTCTGCGACAGCCGGTCATGGCAATGAACCGCACCAGCGCCACCAGCAGCGGCTCTCGCTCCTGTCGCACGCGCAGGGCTCTGCCGAGGCGGGCAAAGTCGCCGGGCTTCAATGCCCGGGCAACGATGGTGACACCATGCCGCCGCATCCCTGCACAGGGATTGCTGCCGGGCTTGCGCATACCGATCAGTTCGGCATGACGCATCATGCCCGAGAGCACGGCCAGCGACCTGTTGCGCCCGGCCAGCGCGCGGTTCATGCCATCGAACCAGCCCCGGACATCCTCCGCCTCGATTTCCGAGACCATCTTGCGCCCAAGCAGTGGCAGGATGTGATGGCTCGCATCGTAGCGATGGCTCTTGATGGTCGCGGGTTTCCACTGTCCGGCGCAGTCTGCCAGCCAGTTCTCGCAGAACTCGGCCAGCGGCGCGTCCTTTGGTGCGGTATCCGGGTCGGGTTCCCGCAAAGCACCGATCACCGCTTCGGCGGCCAGCCGAGCGGCTTCGCGGGTCAGCTGCCGCTCCGGGGCGAGAGTACGCTTGACGCTCCGCCCCTCGATCCGCGTCTGGACGATCCAGCTGCGCTTTCCGCCCCTTTCGCGCAGCCCGAGGCCGGACACTTCCGTGTCCCATGTGACGGTTTCCGCCGCCGTGTTGCCATAGGCGCACAGGCGCTGTTCAGGGTGTTTCGACCGGGATTGTGCCATCCGAATTCTCCATGCTTCCCGCCAGGACAAAATCCACGCAGTTTCCCGGGAAGCGCCGGGGACATGCGGGGAAGCAGTCGTCGATGGAGAACTACGTGCCGGGGACATGGGCCTCGGATCGGCCAAGCCCTTGCTGCGGCGGGTCTATTTCGAATCAGCCCACAAGGTGTGTCTGTGCCACGACATGGCTATTTCCGGCACACCCTAGCGCAGCAGTGCTGCAAAAGGTCAGGACGGAGGTCACGAGAAAGCCCTGTGAACAAGGCGCGTAGGCACATGAAAGCATCCCTAGAACATGCTGAGTATGGATGCCTCCACAGACGACTCTAACCTGCTGCCGCATCGGCTTGCAACGCAGAAGATCGGGCACACTGACGGTTGGCGAGCGTTGACTGACGTGAATGATGCCGCAGTCTTTGGACGCCCTTTGCCGGACAGGTCAGAAATCGCTTGCTTTACGAACGGCGCTGGAAGTGATCCAGAAGCACCATATTTGATTTGTAAACTATAGAGAAAATGGGGTCTTCAAACTCATGGCCAGTATACAAATTTCTTGAAATTTGGACCAGAAAAGTGGCCCAAATTTCCTATTTTGCAAACGACCTTACGACCGATTCCATATCGTCATGTGGAATTGCACGCAGTTCTCGGCCGCTGCCACGTTCCCAGACAGAAAAGCCACCCTTGCCATCCGGTGTTCCATCTGATTTCCATGACCCTTCGACTATAAATTTCACCTGGACTGTCGTTGACACATCTTTGTGCGGCTGAATAGAAAGCAATTTTCGTCTCGCATCTGCTTCAACCATGTGGTTGCCCTTGGTGTCGACACAGATAACTGTTTGTAACTGTTTGTAACTGTTTGACCCACCCAAACAAGGAAGTCAGGGAAGAACCAAACAGTTTGCCCTAGGGTGACCAATGGTATCTTATATCCGGTTTGTGATCTGTTCCGTGCCCAAGTATGGCCGACCTCATCCAGAGATCTGGCAAACCGTTGTTCAAATTGATTAAGTCCATCGTAGCCTTCATGGATGGAGTTCTTAAAATTCTCCATGGTGCCACGGCGAACAAGTATACTGCCGACCTCGTACGGCTTGGGCTTAAGCTGCTTGATGATCGCATGCTGAAGGTATCTATCGACGGCCTCGGCGGCGTTATCCGCTAAGCTAGCATATGCGCTGCTGCCCACACCCACCTTGGCATCAAACTTCTCCGTGTCAGTATTCATCACCATCAATGCGTGGCGATAACGACGAGCAACCTCCCGTCGAAATATCCAGCGTGCATTAACACGATTTGATTGCTCAAATTCAACCCATTCCGAATCTAACGATCCGCTTGTGCCAATAGCTTGCTGCACCGTGCGACGGCGGCCAACGCCACGTGTGTTCACACTATCGTGTGAGTAATCATGCACTTTCGCTAGAACTTTTTCTACCGGTTCGATTGTTGGCTTGTTGTCTATTGCAGTTCTTGGTATTGAGCGCGCCTCTTTAGGGACCAGGTTTTCCGGCTTCTCAGTGCCTGGGGAGACGTCAAGATGCGTACTTCCGGGGCCTCTCCGCCCAAGCCTTTACGCACATCTTCTACGACCTGAGCGAATGCGTCGTTTCTATCCACTCGTACGTAAAAAATGCGCAGTGTTCAGCCGATCCGATTCATAGTGCGCGGCACCTGGCTGTCTCAAAAAGCGGCCTACAATCTGGGTTATTTGTACTGAAGATTCCATCGTATTATCGATGTACGCAAAGTAGACGCTGGGATCGTCCCAACCCTCCTGAAGGGTTTGATTGAAGATAATGTGGCGATAATCACCTGCGACGAAATCGTTGTAATCATTCTCGCCACTGTTAAACAGTACAAAGTCCGAGGGTAGAGGAAAGTCACGATGAGTTTTGAGGTCGGCATATACAGCGATCTCCGCTGCGGGTATATCACGTTGTTCAGTGAGATAACGCCAAATTAATATCGGCGGGGCTTGTCGCTGTTTGAATGCTTGTTTCGGGTCGTCTGTTTGCCCAGTGTCGTCAGCGAGGATGTTAGTGTTGCAGACATAAATCGCTTTAATTGGAAATGAAAGATTCTCAGAATTTGCCGCAGTCTCTGCTTCGCGCATATCGCTGATCATTTGAGAAACGGTTTCCTGCATTGGGGCATTTAAGCCGTCAAGTGAGATCATACCCTTTACCAGGCCGGATGCGACAACGGTTGAAGACTTCACAGATGTGACCAATTCCTCATCTGTGTAATCGCCTTGCGTTCGCAGGGGCTGTATGACCTCCGCATCGAATTGAGCGGGAAAGCGCAGAGTAGCGCTCGCGAGAAGGAATACGGAGGGTTGCTGCTCGAGAAGCAATGTTGTCTGCTGATCGCTCAGATTCCGAGCTTCATCGTAAACGACAATTATGGCCGACGTTTGCCGTCAGCGGTCTCGCGTATCTTAAGCGCTTCCCAACGAGTTGACTCAATCTGATCCGTATCGATGGCAAATATTTTAAGGTTGCTCTTTTCGCGGTCCCTTTGATTGAAGGTGCCCACAGTTGCAAAGTATAGCAAATCTTCTTTTGCGTTGGCGACATCTTCGGGATCATATTCGCTGAGTAACCGCACCGAGATATCTGAAAGGAGGTGATTGTACTTTCCTCCAATAGCGAGATTCGCATAGCTTTGCTGGACAACGACCTTGCCCTTGGAGAGCCAAAGGATCACCGGAGGAATCTCAGATAATGCAACTATTTCACTGACTGCCTGTGCGAGAATGGCGGTCTTCCCGGAGCCAGTGATGGAAGAAAGCGCCGCCCGTAATTGGCTTGGCGTCCCATCTGCGGGCGCGGAGCCTGTGCCAGCCGTTACACTGCCGACCCCGAAACCACGCAGGAGGCGACTGATGGAATTCTTTTGTGGACTGGACGTTGCGATCGAGGAGACGGCGGTGTGCGTTGTCGACGATCGCGGCGAGGTGCATCTGACGGTGAAGGTTGCGACCGAACCGGACGCGCTATTTGCGGCGCTGAAACCGTTTGTGGCGCGGCTCAGGCGCGTCGGTCATGAAGCGGGATCGCTGTCACCCTGGCTGCATCCGGAGTTGCTGAAGCTCGGCCTGCCCGTGATCTGCCTGGAGACGCAGCATGTGCGTGCGGCGATGTCGGCGCAACGCAACAAGACCGACGAAAAGGATGCGCTCGGCATCGCCCACATCATGCGCACCGGCTGGTTCCGGGCCGCGCATGTGAAGACGGAAAGTTGCTACCGGATGCGGCTTCTTCTGACGCACCGGCGCAACCTGAAGCGCAAGTTCCTCGACCTGGAGAATGCGATCCGTCATTCGCTGAAGAGTTTCGGCATCAAACTCGGCGGCACCTCGCGCGGCAAGTTCGATCAGGCTGTGCGCGAGGCGGCGGCGGACGATCCGCTCACCGCCGAGCTGATGGACGCCATGCTGATGGCGCGCGCCGCGCTGTGGAAGGAGTATTGCCGGCTGCACGATCTGGTCGTGAAGATGGTGGCGCAGAGCGAGCTTTGCCGGCGCTTCCTGGCGATCCCCGGTGTCGGGCCGGTGACGGCGCTCTCCTTCATGACCGCGATCGACGATCCGTCGCGCTTCCGCCGCTCGCGCGACGTCGCGGCCTACTTCGGGCTGACCTCGCGACGATGGCAGTCGGGCACATCCATTGACGTGAAGGGGCGCATCTCGAAAGCAGGCGATGCCGATGTCAGGCGCGCGCTCTATGAGGCGGCGTCCGGGCTGATGACCCGCTTCAAGGGCAAGGACAAGGTGAAAACCTGGGGCCAGCAGATCGCCAAACGCTCCTGCCACCGCAAGGCAGTGGTCGCGGTGGCGCGCAAGCTGGCGGTGATCATGCACGCCATGTGGAGCGATGGAACCTTCTATGTCGGAGATTCGACGGAGGCTGAAACCGACGCGGCCCGGCGCGCGCAGATCAAGGCGCGCAAGCACCTGGGAGCCCACGCATGACCGATCATCGGTAATTGAAACACGGCGCGGCCGCACGGTGACGGACGCCATTTGAACACACGAGTTCCGCTCCGGCGGATGAGGACCGATGCAGACCATCAACGACGGAACGCACGCTATCTTGCCTGCGGCCACGCCGATCGAAAGACGGCCGGACCGCGCCCGAGTGCCTGTGACGATGCTCCGTCAGTCCGATGGAAAAGTGCGCCGCGACGGTTCGGGCGCTGCCAAAGTGCAGCCGAAAAACCCCGTCGCAGAGCGCGGACGAGTGCAAGGCGCATCGGAACTCGAAAACTGGAGGCAGCAGCGTGATACCGAGAACAAAAGCGTATATCTTCGCAGCCAGAAGGAGAAACGACGATGGCGAAAAGATCAGCGAAAGAGGTGTCAATTACGAGGGCAAGATTAAAGGGTACATCGCGACGCTTGGAACCACGGCCGTATCCGATGGGGTCAGCAGCGTATGCTATGTAGCGATCAGCCATCTGCGATGCAGCATCTTGCTGGAATTGGAAAAGATCAATCCCCATACTTATCCCTCTTCGGTAAAAGACTCGGTGCGTACGTCCAAGCCGAGGTCTGATAGTATCCGATCTGGTATCTGATACCAGATAACATCGTCGGTGACGATCAAATTCCGTTTGCTGTACACGTGATATACACCTGACAAACCGGCTGAGGCTGCTTCTTCTGTAATTGTTTCGTACACTTCTTCGGTGAGGTCAGTATTTGACCCGGAACCGGACCGGACGAAGATAGACACCTTCGTTGCTGGCATTTTTCGCAACGAAGTAAGAATACGGATCTCGCTCATCGCCGACGGTAATGAGCACTGTTGACCGACGGCTGCCTGAGCCGGAGTGAGACGCCATGACCGTGTCGATCATTTCGTCACGTTCCATCAATAGAAGTGTTTTTGCGTCGACTTTCTTCTCTAGTGTCTTAAAGGTAAAGCCGGCGCCGAGCGGTTTTTCCTTCCTTTTCGCCCAACTTCCTTCTACGATACGGCGGAGTCGATCAACTGTAAGTGTTTTTGCATATGAGTCGCCATTTTCTGGACGACCTTGTTCAATCAAAATAAATCTCCTGTTCGCCGCTTGCTCATAATTTAACTTAAGGATTGCATGGCCGGTGGTGCCGGAGCCCGCAAACAGATCAAGAATCGTACCACCAGTTGGGCGCCATATCTGAATAAGTTTCATAATTAGTTTCAAAGGATTAACAGTTTCAAAGCCGTGTCCGGTGCCAACAACTGAGCTCAGCTCGTTTACGCCAGTTTGACTGTGGCCGGATTCTTCATGATCCCATGAAACATCGCCGAGAACCTCGGGCGTTTCGATCTCCTCGTCCGCCCAATAGGTCATGGGGACACGACCTTTTTTTACGTCCTCGAGATAACGCTTTTGTTGTGGTCGTCCTGTTCCCTTTGTCCCAAAGAATACTTTTGGCCACGAACCAGATTTTAGTTTCTCTGTTGCGCGTGACTTCGCTGCATCGAGAGGTGTCTTAAGCATGAGCGCTTTGACCGCTCGTACATCTGCGACATCTATTCCGACAACATCAGCGCGAATTTTCGCATCATCAATTAAGCGTAGCTCGTACGCTACGCCCCAGCCCTCAACGAACCGTTTAGTATCTCCTTGGGGAAAGACCCAGCATCACCCGGATGGCGGGTAGTGGATCTTTCCAGTAAAAGGAGATTGGATGCCATAGACCATCCCCTGATGCGTAAGCGCTTTTGGTCCAGAGAAATCGCCCGCTTTCCAAACTTTGTTGTCGCCGTCACGATTCAGGTAGCGTGCATTCATAGATTCTGTGCGCGTCTCAAGCCCCGTCTTCGCAATTCGCTCATCTTTTGCATAGACTAGTACATATTTGGTTGCGGTTGAGACGTGCCTATTATCTGATCGAGGGGAATATGATTTTTTCCAGTTGATGATGGCAAGCCTATTCTCCTCCCCGAAAAGTTTGTCAAGCATCTGCCCGAGGTGAAAAATCTCGCGGCTGTCGATGCAAATAGCGAGTACACCTGATGATTTCAGCATTGCCCGCATCATCTGGAGGCGGGGATACATAAACTTCATCCATTTTGTGTGCTTCGCTGGATCATCGCTGCCGACAAAATCACCTAAATCTGGGTCATTAGGTCAGTGTCCCATTTGTCATTATATCGAAAGTCCCCGCCTGTATTGTAAGGCGGATCAGTTAAGATCATATCGATTTGACCGCGCTCGCGGTATAGAGACGCGAGTGCTTGAAAATTGTCCCCCTCGATTATAAGGTTTCGTGAGCGGCTAACCTCATCACCTGCGCTGAGAGATTTGATGGTGCGCTGGTTGCGCGGGCGTACTCGACGGCCGATTTGACGTGCGAGAACCTTACCCGGAAAAGAAAGGTTCACTCCAGCCCCGGTCTTTTCACGGATTAATTCTATGAGCTGCTCGACAGGCAGCGTCTCCAAGTCAACGACGTGATCCATTAATTATCCTTGGAATGGGAACTGATCCGGCTCCCGCTGATCTCGGATCATGTCGAGTGTGCGCGTGCTTCAGATTGGTAGTAGGGATGAACGCTCTGGGCAAGAGCGTGGCTGTGATTCTTGGGTGGGGTTTAGATGCGTCAAGTATGGCGCTAGCTTGAGGAATGCTTGGGCATTGCATGCCTGTTCCAGCTACAGGGGCGTTGCCTTCCACGCCGTAATGAATTTCTCCCTGACGAATAGGAGGTGCTCAATGTGCTCGTCGCCGCTGTGTCAGGATACTTATGATGGTTGTCCGTCCGGCCTTCACCCTTTCCCGACGCTCTCGGACAGCCATGCCTTGATGAGCGACTGATAGGGCATATCGCGCTTGTTGGCGGCAACCTTGATCCGGTCGAGCAGGGCGACCGGCAGGCGCAGCGAGATCGAGGTCGAGGTGGGCTTGAGATTGGGCATGGTCACCCGCTTGGCCTCGCTCCAGTCCAGATGCTCCGCCGAGTCATGGCTTTCCCAAAAGGCACGTTCTTCCGCCTCGGTCTCGAAAACGGGGATCGGCTCATGTTTCCTTGCCATAGGCGTCTCGCTCCTTTCGGCTCATGTCGCGGGCGGAGATCACCCGCAAGAGGCTATTCCCGTCGCGCAGGGTGAAGGTGATGTGCAGCCTTCGCCCGTCATCGGTATGTCCAAGGGCGTGGAACCGTGCCTCGCCCTCGCTGTGCTTTCTGTCGGCCAGCACCAGAAGCGGATCGTTGAAGAAGACCTGTTCCGCTTCCGACTGGCTGACCTCGTGCTTGTCGGCGTTCTTCCGGGCGTTGCCTTCATCCCAGTCGAAGCCCTTGATCCGGGTCCAGTCGATCATGACTGTATATTGGAGGAATATACGATTTTGTCCAGCCCTTCCGCTTTGCCCGCGATCATGCTGGCGACGTTGATCGCGACCCGTTCCGCCGCTGCCGCAAGATATTTGCCGTCGAGATGCGCATAGCGTTCGGTGCTGGCTGGGTTGGCATGGCCGAGCAGCTTCCCGGCCATTGTCAGGCTCTGGCCCTGCATGATGGCGTGGCTGGCATAGGTATGCCGCAGATCATGCAGCCGGATGTCTGAGGGCAGGCCCGCCCGCCAACGGAGGATGGCCCATTGGTGGTGGATGCTGCGGGTCGGCTCTTCCGGCTCTCTGGATGAAGGGAACAAGAAGGGCGATGCGGCCTACTTCTTGCGCTTGGCGAGCAGCCGGATAGCGGGCGAGGACAGCAGCACCTCGCGAGGGCCGGTCTTGGTCGAGGTGAGCTTGAGCCGATCCGGCAGAACCTCGGACCAGCGCAAGCGCAGGATCTCCCCCGAGCGGCAGCCGGTCAGCAGGATCAGGCGGATGGCGTCGGCGGCTTCACGATGCGAGGCGGGGCAGGACTTGAGGGCTTTGCCAAGAGCGGTGATCTGGGCGCTGGACAGCAACCGCCCGCGCGCCTTGCGCCGGTTCTTGCGGATCGGGGCGCAGGGATTGGGGGCCTCCTTCGGGATCAGCTTCGCCTCGCGGGCGAAGTTCAGGATCGTGACCATAAGGCCAAGTGCCTGATTTGCGCCGCCGGGCCGGGTGCGGGAATCACCGTCTTGCACGAGCCGCCCCCAACCGATCGAGAAGATCAGGCCGGAACCCCGTCCATTCATCGGTCTGGGTGCTGACCAGCGGCAACGTCCTGTGCCCGGCGGCGATAAGCTGGGCCGAAGCCGCGATGTCGGTATCCACGTTGACATAGTCGAAGTCGAGCCCCAGCTCCTTCGCCTTGCGGATGGTCAGGGCGCATGCCTGGCAGCCCGGTCGGCCGTAAATGGTCAGATCCGCCATCACGCAAACCCCATGATTTCACGCGCCTTCTGGCGGAAGTCATCCGTGACCTCTCCGGCCTCGACGGCGGCATCGAGCTTGGCCGACTGGGCCTTGCGGTCCTTTTCCTGCATCGCCTGGGCGATGCCCGACGACGACATGACATCCTTCATCATCCGGGCGAGGAAATGCAGGTTCTGCGGGCTGATCTCGGCGCCTTGCTTTGAAACCTCGGCCTGCATGACCTTGAACGCGAGAGTGGTCAGCATCTGGAACAGCACGTTCTGCCGCTGGGCCTGATCCTCCATCCCCATGTCGCCCAGCCAATCCCTGGCCCAGTCCGATGCTTGCTCCTGCAAGCGCACGAACTCCTGGTATTCCGATCCCCAGGCATGGATGGCCGACTTGCGGATGCGCAGATCGAGCCCGGCCTCCTCCAGGCGGAAGTTCAGCGCCTCGGCCACATCCTCATACTGGCTGAAGCCGCGCGTGCGCAGCTCCTCCTGAAGCCATGCCCGGATCTCGGCCGGCAAGAGATCGATCTTGCGGGGCGGCGGCATGTCAGACCTTCGGCCCCGGGGCGCTGGATCTCCGGATGGGTGGCGCGGCCAAGCGCGATATCCACCCCGCGCGCGGTCACGGTTGCCGCCCGGAACTCCTCGCAGCCGACAAGCTGGACCAAGCCCATCTCCGCCAGCCAGGCCAACTCGGTCTTGGTCTGGTCGCGCGAGGTGTCGATGCCGATCTCGTTGGAGTTTAGCATGTCCGTCAGGATCGATTCATTCGAGGTATAGCTGGGGCTTTCGCCGAGAAAGCGCAGAATGGCGAGGCGGCGATGCCGACGCAGGGTCACCGGCTTGCGGGTGCGGGCCGGCGCCAGCTCGACCACCTTCGTCTCGACAAGCGGTGTCTCGGGCCGCCTGGCCTCGCGCAGCTCCGCCGCCCACTGGTCGATGCTGATCGGGCGATGCAGGTCGAGCAGCTTCTTCTCGGCCGCCCGGCGCTGCCGCTTGAGGCGCGCGGCGGTCTTGGCGCCGACCAGGTCGAAGAACCCGACCTTCTCGCGGCACTCCGCAGGGCCGAGGAACTCGCCCGAGAGCGAATAAATGAACAGCCCGGCGTGCAGATCCTCGGGGTCGAACCGTGCCACCACCTTCTGGCCGACATATTCGTTCATCCAGTCGGCCCAGTAACTGTTCTCGAACAGCTTGAAGGCGCCGTGATGCTTCTGGAGCTTACGCACCTCCTGACCCATCAGCCAGAGCCGGTGCTGTTCCGCTGTCGCCTTGACGATGCGGGACTTCGCATAGCTTTCGGCAAAGGTGTCATCGAAGCTGCGGCCCCTGGCATTGTCGGTCAGACGCCCAGGGCGGGCATTATGGGCGGCAATCACCTCTTCGGTGACCTCCAGCAAATCGGCCAGAGGCACGGCGCGGCTGCCGTAATCCTCGGGCTTGGCATCGGGTCGGTTGCCGACATAAGCACCGGCAAAGGCGGGATGACGCGCCAGATCGTCGGCCAGATCGCGGAACGACCGCTCAATCGGCTTTGCCTGACCGTGGCCCGGCGTGGCCCAATGGACCTTGATGCCCATCTGCGGCAGAACGCCCATCCGGCGTCTTCCGCCTTCACCCGGCCTCTTCCGGGTTCCTGCACTTATTGGTGTCCCTCAACAATGGCAATCCCGGACCTTGTCACCTCTCCGTCCGAAAAGCCCCTTGTTTATCTTATCTTGCCTCAATATACGGGGCGGTGGAGACGTGGCCGAGTGGTCGAAGGCACACCCCTGCTAAGGGTGCAGGCCCGAAAGGGTCTCGAGGGTTCGAATCCCTTCGTCTCCGCCATATTTCATGTCATATTGATACTTAAGTCATTGATTTAAAAGGATTTTTTCCTTCTCGTTCCGTCAGGGCGGCTTATTTTGCTGCACAATAGTCTGCACATGTTGCGCCACTGACTGCTTGCCCGAGTCACCTGTCAGCGGTAACGTCCCGCCATGAGCATCACCCGCCGTGGCACTACCCTGTACCTTCGCAAACGCGTCCCCCGCCGCTGTAGCGTGACACGGAAAATTGCAGGGCGTGACAGCAAAGTTTGCAGCAGTGCGGTTTTGAGATCGGCGGGCGTTTAAGGCGCATTGAAGGCCGCGTTACTACCGTGAGACGAAGGCGGCGCTGAAGGTCACAGTGTTGTCCATGACCAGTTGGCCGACCTCCAGCTCGAAGCTCACGGTGTCACCTTCAGCTAGGTAGAAGCGGACCGCCACGGGCTCAAAATTATCGCGATCATAGACCGTCGCGCCGGAAAGCCTCAGGTGGCGCCAGCGCCGTAGGGTGTCCGATCCATTGCGCCTCAGGACCATGATGGCGTCCGATCCTACTGGCGCGCGGCCCCGAGCGAAGATGTCATAAAAACCTGACACCGGCGCAGTGAACGTTCCTGCCCCATTGTAGCAGGTGCTGGTCTGGTGATCGAGGGGAACAGGCAGCGGGCCCGCATCGTAGATCACCGTGCTACCGAAGCCTCTGGCCCAGAAGGCCGGGGCGATATTCAGCCCATCGAAAGACGTGATATGCGGGATCACGGCGCTGGATGTGACCGGGCGCCCGCGCGCATCGACCAGGCCCGCGCCGGGCGAGGTGCGGTCGAGGAAGCGACCGACACGATACCCCCGCCCCGCGCCGAAAGAGAAAAGCACGTCCGGGCCGGGCCAATAATCACTGGCCAACTCGAAGAAGCCCAGGTCGAGATATCCATCATCAATGGTGTTGATGATGCCGGTGGTGGCGGTGACCCCCGCCGTATGGCCGGAATCGAGCCGATAAAGCGTCATCGCGCCAATATTGGCATAGCCCGACGTGAGCTTGATGACGGACGCATAGTTGGCCGCGAGCGCGACTTTCTCCAGATGCATCACCCCGATATCGACGCCCCAGGAATTGTCGATATGCAACAGGCAGTTCGTCGCCGCGACCGTCTCGATGTTGAGCTTGTCGATCCGCAGCCCCCGGCAATAATTGATCCATACCGGCCGATCGATGCCCTGCTGCAGTTTCACCGGCCCGCCGCCAGCATCCCCCGTCCCGGTCTGCCAACTGTCATCGCCCGTCACCCACGGCGCAACGAGGTAGATCGAGCGGATGAGGTTTGGGGTATTCCCTTCGTTTCGAGGATGCAGCACGACCGCCCGGCGGCTGAAACGGTGCGCGCGCAGACCCTGAATATCGTTGTCGAAGAAATAGTCGCTGTCAGGCCCCTCCCAGTCCTGGCTGAACGAGGTCTGGGCGTTGCGGCTGTCGATGAATCCGAGTTGCGAAAAGCTCAGATCCTTGAACAGCACCCCGATGGCCCTGGTGGCCGAGGCGGGCTGAAAGCTCGAATACTCCACCTGCACATCCGTCATGCGGATCCCCCGGCCATGCAGGATCAGGCCCGGGGTATTGTCGGCCGCCACGACGATCCGCGTGCCGCGCGCCCATTCGACGTGGGCGGCCTCGGGCAACCCCGCATCCCCCGCATTGCCCCGGCCAGAACTGGTGCGCACGGTGACACTCGAGCCGACCCGGATTGTCCCCGAGGCGGAGAGGATTTTGCGGTTGTTGATGGCAAAGGAGAGGGCCCCATTGAGCGCCGCAGCATTGTCCACGGCGCTATCCGGCAACACGCCCATGGTGCGCGCCTCTAGACGGCTGAGCAGCGGCGACGCAAAGACCTGCCGCGTCAGCGCATCGAACGACTGCTGCGCCGTTCCGTCGGGCGTGTTGACCAGCACGCCATCGGCCAGAGCGGTGGAGGTCAGATTATCGGTGGTGACGCCATTGGGCATTTCAATCTCCTACACGATGGTGACGACGAACGGGCCGGAAACAGGCCCTGGAAGGCCGTCCGCAGTCTGCGGCTCCAGCCAGATGTAATGAATGCCTTGCGCGAGGCAGGCGGCGGTCTCGGCGTAGATCACCACCGATTCCAGCACGGCATCGCTGTCCGCGCTGGCCGTGACGGCCAGACCGCCGCTGCCGCTCCCGGCCTGCAGCCGGTTGAGCAGCAGCCCGGCCGTGCTGGCGGTGGCGCCGGGCACGGTGGCGCCGCCGGTCAGGGCGGGGGTGATCGTGCCTGCCGTCATGGCCACCACTTCGATGCCGATACGATAATACCGCGCGGCGATCAGCGGCGCGGCCTGCGACAGCGCCCCCGCCGCCCCGGGCGCATGCACGGCCTGGCCCTCCGCGATCGTCCAGCCCGGGCCCGCCGTCCACGGCCCCGGGTCATTCAGACCGCCGCCGCCGATCAGATTGGACCGCGAGGTGTCGCCGAGCGCGGCCGAATAGGTCTGGGCCGGTGCGACATCCAGAGGCGGCCCCGCCGCATCCGCCTCGCGGTCCAGCGTGGCGGTGGTGGCGCGGTAGACCTGGACGCGGGCGAGCTTGTCGTCGGGCCCGGTGCCGAACTGGATCAGGACGCCGCCATAAAGCGTGGTCAGGCTGATCGCCTCGGCGTCGAGGCTGTCGGGCAGATCGAGGACGCCGCCGTTGATCGTGATCGAGAGGGTCGCCGTATATGGCCCGGGCACCGCATGGATCGAGATCGCGCGGGCCCGGAACTCGACCTGATCACCGCCGTCGAATCCGGAGATCGGAATGCCGCCGCTGGCGGCAGGTATATCGAGCCTGGTCCATTCGGGCTGGCCAACCAGCCGGTGGTAAAGCTCGAATCGCGCGATCGACACCGGCCCGGGTCCCGGCTGCATGAGGACCGTCAACGTCCCGCTCGCGGCTCCGGCCACGCCGGGGGCGGTGGTCGCGACCGAAGTGATGACCGGCGCGGGGGGCTCAAGCAGGTTGTCATCGATCTCGGCCCCGACACGGCCCGACCACGCCGGGATCTCTGCCGCATCAACCAGCGCGTCGATTTGCGGGGCAGCATCGACTGCCCGCAACAGGCTCGACAGGCCTTCGCCCGCCTCGACCCCGGTCACGAGAAGCCGATAGCTCTCCTCGCCCGCCGGGCCGAAATGGATGATTTCGCCCGGCGTCGGCATATCCTCATCTGATCCGGCAAGGGTGAGGAGCGAGGTCTCGCCGTCACCGCCCGCGCGGAGCACCGTCCGGACAACCGAGCGGCCGAAATCATCATCCGCATCATAGGCGCGGTATCGAATCGCATAAGTCTGGCCATCGTCAAAGACCACCGTGTCGTCGAGCTCGACGAGCCGCCCGGTGATCGTCCGAACCCGCGCCGCTGTCAGGACCCGGTCCAGCACCGGGGTGCTCAGCGCGATGTGATCGCCGCGTGTGGCCACGCGCAAGGGCGCGGCCTGCGTGACTTCGTAGGTGTCGGGACGCAGCATGATCTCATACCAGCGGCGCAGACCCTCGCGCCAGACCTCTGCCGGATCGGTCTTGCCCGACATCGGCAATTCCTCCGTCAGCTCCACATCACCGGTAAAGCCGGGGCGTTTCACGAAGCGCTCGGCTGGCTTATAATCGTTCGTCGCATCCAAAAACGGGATCCGGAAGGCATCGGGATAGCGGATATAGGTGCGGCGCGAGCGGTGGACGGAACTGTTGCGCGGGCTCAGGTGGTCGATGATCGGCAAATCTGGCCGGTCCACGACAACGCTCCAGCGCAACCCATCATGTCGCGGTGCCGCGCGACCGGCGCTGGCGATCCCGGCCAACACGTCCCGCTGAAGGCTACCGCTGTCTACGAGTTCACGGTCATATTTCAGGTCCTTGAGGCGGCAGAAATCATGCCAGTCCTGAAGCGCCTCAAGATCGATTCCGCCGTCCGATGTGGGCCGGGAGCTGGCGGGGCCCTGCAATGCGAGGCGGAAGAGGCTTGCGGGGTTCGAGGTCACGCGCGCAACCCATGTGGCGGAAGTGTGATCCCAGTCGAGGCATCGCCGCCGCACCAGGGCGTTGAAATTGTCGAGCGCCCCCGAAAGCTGATAGGTGGCCTTCACGCGCAGCGCGACCAGGGCGAGGGGCTTTGAGAAGGCCAGCGGATATTCCGGGCGAAGCGTTTGCAGCGCGACCCAGCTTGCGCGGCGCTGGCGCTTGGTATCGGTCGTTTCGTCGGTAAGCATGGTCAGGCGGACCTGCCACCGGCCCCGGCCCGGGAACGTCCATGTATGCTGGCGGTAGAAGCTTTCGAGCTTCTTCGCCGTGATATCGAGGTCCGCCACCGGCAACCAGTCTTCAGCCTGGACGTGGCGATGCTCGATCCGGATCTTCACGGTCTCGGCCCGGCTGCGGCCCTCATCGTCAAAGCGCACCATGCCACCCGGAAAGGCGATGATGACAGACGCGCCTTCGGCGTCCGCGCCCGTGGTCCTGACGACCGGGGTATCAATACCGGAGCCGCCATCAATCACCTCGCCCAGCTCGTCTCGCGGCAAGGGGCGCACCAGATCGACGCCGATGGCTTCCTCTGCAATCTGGCGCGGGAAGAGGCTCACCGGCAAATCGCCCGGCTCGCCATTGCGGATCTCGATGTCGATATCGCTGAACTCCGAGATCGAGGTCTCGCCGATGCGAAGATCATCGATCTCCAGTGGACCGTAGCCGAGGCAAAAGAGCGCCCGGATGTACTGAAAATCCCCAACGATCTCGGTGTGAGGCAAGGCCGCGAAGGGGGGCGCCACCCGCAATTGCCCCATGATATCGGGCACGGCGCCATTCGGGTCGATCACATTTTTCCAGCCGGATATGCTGTATCGGTTTTCGGCGGTGCGGCTCTCGGGCTTGACCGGGGGAACCAGCGCGTTGATCAGCAGGGTGCCTATCACCGACACACCCATGCCGACGATTGCTGTGCCGATCGCGACCCGTGTGGCGACCGAGACTCCGGGCAGCAGCATGGTGCCGAACTTTGCACCCCAAATCTGACCGGCCGCGAAGGCCGCGATGGTAACGACGATCGACAGGATCGAGCGCAGCGCGTTCTTGCCAGCCAGCGCCCGGATCACCACCCGGACCCCCGGCCTGGGGCGGACCCGATCCCAGTTTTCCGGCGGCACTATCCACTGGCCCTGATCCGTCACCAGCGCGACCCGGCATTGCCGGATTTCGTCGGCGCGCGCTCCGGGAATTGCGGCCGTAACGATCTCACGGAGGGTCATACCCCCGGGCAGATCCAGCGCCAGCCGATCAGTGCCGGGATCGATGTGGCGCGCGGCGATCACATGAACAGGTGCCGGAATCGAACTTTCAACAAGGTTTTCATGGGTCATTTAGCGGGCCCTTCAATATGCCTGTAATGGCCGGTCAGACGGCCGCCCCAGACACCGCCACGCCAGGATTCGATCTTGGCGCAATCCTCGTCCTGCATATGCAGCATGAGACCCGGGCGAATGACGATGCCGAGATGGGTGGAGAGCCGTCCGCGCCGAAAGACCGCGATGTCGAAGGGAGCGGGGGCATCCACCGCCTGCCAGAAGGGCGAGAGTCGCGCACCCTCGATCAGGGCGGCGATTTCGGCGTGTTCCTCGACAGATCCATAGCCGAGATATGGCGGCAGCGTGATCCCGAGCTCACCAGCATAGACCAGCCGCACAAGACCATAGCAGTCGCAACCATCGCGTGTCCGACCGAGGTCGGCATAGGGGATCCCGACATAGCGATCCGACCACATCACAGATGCAACCCCGGAAAGCGGTTCCGGGTCATGCGCCCGGCAGGGTAGTATTCGAGCTCGATCTCCTCGCGCGAAAACGCGATGGCGATCTCGCCCGCGTCCATATCGGCCGAGACGAGCTGAAGACCCGCATATTCCTGCTCGATCAGATTCGGCGTATCGGCCAGCACCACGGCCATGTGAATAGTGGCTGGCGTGGTGAAGCTGCGCAAAAGCCGGGCTAGCTCGCGGTCGAGGTTTTCCAAAACGACCTTGGCGGCGGCGGGTGTATCCTCCAGATCCGAGGGCAGAACTGCCGAAGCGATGATCCACAGAAATGGCTCTAGGCCAGGATCAGCGCCACGCCAACTGGACCTCGTGCCATAGATCAGGTCCGGATCCGAAGAAATGCGTTCGGTATTGTCCGTCGAGAGCCGAATCGGTGCTGCCATATCCTCGTGTTCGATATGGAACAGCACCACATAGATTTCCGGGCCGGTTTCGGCGTCCTGCGCCAGCCGAGCGTTGAGGGAAAGGCGTCTCATGGCATCACCACGACGTCGAAGGTTATTCTGAACTTCACCTGTTCGATGATCGTATCGACCGGGACCTGTTCGCCGAAACCACACAGCCAGCGCGCGGCGAGCAGGATCGGCACCCCCTCGCTGGTCAGGAGCGGGCGCCCGTCCGAGGCCAGCAGCGGCCAACCATCTGTCGTGGGATCCGGCATCCAGAACAGCAGCGAGCCCTGTTTGCAGGCCTCGTCATAGAAGCGGTCGAAAACCGCCTTTTCATTTCGGGAGAGGACAATGGAGAGGCTGACGAATTTCGCCGGATTGGAAAACCGCCTGCGCCATCCCGGCGGACCGGCGTCCGTCTGGCGGCGCTGTCGAGACTCCTGTCTCTGCACCTGCCATGCGTCGCGCTCGAAACGGGTCAGCGCTTCTGGCCAGACCGGATGGCTCATCTCTTGATTCCCGCCTGCCGGACATTGAAATCGCGATCCAGGGTCTGGCGCGCGGCGCCGCCCCGGGTGCGCAGCCCCGATGCTACAGCTTCTGATAGAACGAACTGCTGCTGGCGCCCGCCCTGCGGCGAAGACGCCTCACGCTCCTCGACCTCGAGCGGCACCCGAGTATTGGTAATGATCTGCACCGGTGGCGCGGAAACCTGCACCGGCTGGGCGGATTTGGAGGCCAGCGCCGACAGCGAGGAGATCAGCGCGCCCGCGTTTTCCAGCGCCCGCGAGGTCATGATCTCTTCCCCGCGCTTCGTCATGGTCAGCCGCTCGTCTGGGCGCATGGTGTCGCCATAGCCCGCGATCGCATAGGAGCGCATCACACCGGGCGAGCCTGTGTGATTGGTAGAGAGAGACGAGCCGATGGCGGGCGCGAGGCCTGGAGCGATGGAGCCGATGATCGCGTTCAGCCCAGTGGTGAGGCCGGGCATGATCATCTGCTGGTAAGACAGCCGTGCGAAAGCATCGGCGACGAAATCCACAAGATCGCCGATCGAGGCCTTGCCCGAGGTGGCAAATTTGGCGAATGCGTCTTCGCCACCTTGCGCGAACCGGGTGATGACGTCTTCGGCGAAATCTGCCCAACTGGTCATATCCTCGGCCAACTGAAGGGTGGCGCGCTCGACGCCCGCGACCCAATCGTCGCGCCGCCGGAGATCGGCCTCATAGGCCGCCGCAACGCGCTCCTGGAAGATCGCCTCGACATCGGCGGCATATTCCGCGTAGCCTTCTTTACCCGTCTTCAGGGCGGCCAGAGCCTTGTCGCGCCAAGCCTCCGCCGCTGCGATATCGGCCTCGTAGGAGGGTTTCAGCCGGGCGATTTCATCCTTGATCGACGAGATCGCCGACAGGCCGCTGGAGCCGCCGCCACCACCACCGCCGCGGCGGGCAGCGCCCTCCCGGCGCCGGGCATCCGCGCGCGCCTCGGCCAGCGCCGCATCCTGCGCATCGCCGCCGGCGCTCCACCAGCTTTCGACCCCGGCGACGGCGCGGCCGAACATCCCGCCGCCAAGCGCGGCCGACCGCTGATCGAATTGCGCCTGCCTGCGGACCTCGGCGCCGCGGGCGGCGGCGTCTGCGATGGTCGCACCCCCCTGGAGTGCCTGCAGTTCGGCGGATTTGGCGGCGCGGTCAATCAGACCTCCGCCGATGCTTGTGATCGCCGCGATGATGCCCTCGATCTCGCCGCGCACCCCGGCCATCGTGTCGGCCCAGCGGGCGGTTGCATCGGTGACACTGTTGTGGCGGTCGAAAATCTCCAGGAGCCGGTCGCGGTGGAGGCCATAAATCTCGGCGCGGGCCAACTCGATCTCATAATTTTCGCGAGCGATTCGGTCGCGCTCGACCTCGGCCTGGACACTCTCGTCGCCGTGTCGGGCGATGACTTGAGCGAGGGCGAGTTCGTTCGAGGCGATCCGGAGCCGCTCCTCGCCTTCGGCGTTCAGGGCCTTCGCGCGCTCTACACCCTGATCCCAGATCCCGGCGGCATTTTCGCTGATATTGCTCCAGATCTGCGCGGCCTGGGCGGATAGATTGAGCTGCGCCTCAACCTCGGCCGTCTTGATCGCGAGTTTGCCCATGGAGGCAAGCATAGATGTGAATTTTTCGTCCAGATCGGTCAGCGGGCCTTCGACGGCAAAATCCATGATCAGCCGGTCGATCTCGTCGATCACGGCCTTGACCTGACCGGCTTTCGCCAGCGCGTCGATCTCGCCGCGGCGCGACTCGAAATCCTCATAGGATGGGCCGCGACCAAGGGTCATCGCGTCATATCGCTGCCCACTGAAATACGCTGCGCTGAAATCTTCGGCTCCGTAAACCTCGGACTGAACCCTCAACGCGGTCACGCGCTCCAGGAACGACGGCGCGAAGCTATCCGCCATCAGACCGTCAAGCGTCTCGCGCAGGGCCTTCAGTTCGCTTGCGCGTTCCAATTGCAGCATCTCTTGTGCAAGAGAGCGAACCGCGCTCGACATGTTCCCGAACGTCGCGGTGTGATCCTGATCACGCAGGATCTTGAGGTTTTCGGAGACGCCGCCCAGGGAGGTATCAAGCCGCTTGAGGCGATCATCCAGCCCGTCAGCCGCGTCGCCCGCATCCAAGAGGAACTTCACCAGAGGGACGCCCAGCGCGACGACCAGGCCCGCAACGGCCCCCACGGCGCCGAAGCCGCCGAGCAGCTGGGGCAGCTGCTGCGCCAGGGCAAGCGATGCCGCCTGTCCGGCCTGCACCTGCACCACGAAGTCGGTGATCTGGTAGGACGCGTTCTGGATGCCCGCACCCATGGCGAAACCGCCCGCGCCAACCTGCCGCTGACGGGCCTCCAGCAGGCCCATGGTGCGGGTCGCCTCCTCCTGGGTGATGAGGCCGGCGCGAACCGCCCGCGTGACTCGCTCCTGTGCCTGTTCGAATTCGAGTTGCGCCCGCGCCGCCGGATCGAGGGCCAGCATCAGCTGACGTACTGCGCGTTCCTCCTCCTCCAGTGCGCGCTCCAGCGCGGCGGCACTGGCGGCAGCCGGGCTTTGCGCCCGCACTACGGCCTCGTAGCGGTTCTCCAGCTCGGCCATCGTGCGGGCAGCCTGGGTATTGGTCGCCTGCCCCTGCTGGACGGCGCGATTGACCACCGCCTGCGCCGCCGCCAGCTCGCGTTCGGCCCGGATCACCGGATTGATACTGGCCTCAAGCGCTCGGAAGGATTGCGCCGCCTCTCGCGCCAGATCGGCCTCGAATTCGCGGAAAATCCGCGCCGACTCGTCGGACCGGGCCCGGTCTGCGAAACCGGCCTCGAACACCCCGGCGCTGGCACGGGCGGAACCGGCATCCGGGTTGCGGCGCTGGCTGGCGATGAAGGCGTCATATCGCTGGGTCAACTGCTCCAGCATGCGCGCGGCCTCGGCCTGCTCGGTCACGCCGGATGCGACGGCGAAGGCGATGCGGAGTTGCGCCGCCTCGAATTCCTCCATCGCCCGCATCGCCGGATCGAGGCTCGCCGCCAGATCACGCATCGACTGCTCGTCGCGATCGAGCGCGGCCGAAAAAACCTGCGCCGAATCCTCGGCAGATCTGGAGATCTGATCGAGCGCCGTCTCGACCAGACCGCCCGACGATGCGGTCTGGCGGAAGGATCTGTCGAGCGCCTCATTCTCCTGAACAAGCGCCCGGTTGGCGCGCGCCGTCTGAAGCGCGGCCTCCTGGCGCATCGCGACGCTCGGATCGACCGCTGTCGGCGCATTTGGGCGGTTGACCGGCGCGCCCATCTCGCGGCGGAATTCGCGCCAGGCATCGGTGGCGCGGCGGCCTTCCATAACGACACTTTCAGCGTCGGCCGTGACGACCAGGGATGCGCGCATTTCCGAGCCGTTGCTCACCGGGACCTCCTCATCGTCTTCAGGGCCTCACGCTCCATTATGGCCAGCCCGTCGAAGATGTGGGTCGAGGGCTGGATGCCGAGCCACCTGGCGGCGACATCGACGGCGGTCAAATCGAGGGCGACGGGCCGCGCGCCGCCGAGCCCGTAAGGGGCGATGCGCCACTGTCCGGCGCTGGCGAGCGCGAGGCGGATCGTGTCGCGCTCGCTCACCGGCAGGATGACGGTCTGCTCGTCAGCGCCGAGCATGGCCCGCGCGATCCTGACGGCCTGGTCCCGGTCAACGTCGGCTTCGGCCATCACATCCGCGACGAGCTCATCCGATACCGCCACGCCGCCCCAGAGGGCCTGCGCGGCGCGGGTCAGTTTTTTTCGCGGCCCCCGACGATGCCCTCGCAGAGGGCATTGTAAGCCGCGAGACGGATGGCGCGGATTTTCAGCAGTCGGTCACGGTTCTCCTCGGTGAAGGGCAGCTCACCACCGCCCTTCACCCTGATCTCGCGCCATCCGACCAGACACCGCGCGGTGCGGTCCCGCATCTCGCCAATGATATCAGCGAGGTTCTCCCCCTCCGCGCGCTCGAACAGATCCTTCTCATCCTCCGGCTGACGGAAGATGCCGATGAACTGCTGCTTCTCACCGCCAGGGTGATCGACCTTCACGGGCCATTCAAAGGTATAGTCGGGGTCGAAATCGAACATGGTATGATCCTCAGGTCAGTGATTTGGGCAGGAAAGCGCGGCCGGAAAATTACGGCTCGGGCTGAATGAAGCGCATCCCGATCTCGTCGTTTCCGGCCAGAGGCTCGAAAACGAGGTCGAGGTTGATACCGAGATCGCCCTCGATATCCTGCTCGCCCGCCCATTTGATCTGCACCTTCGGCCCGGTGATCGCGAGGGACGCGGCCGCGCTGCCAAGCGTCCAGGTCACCGCCTCGGTGACGCCGGTGCGGATCTGGGTCAGCAGATCCTTGGCAGCGAGCGTCGGCCATTTCACCGTCATGCGCCCCGTCATCCGACGCGGCCCCAGCGTGGTGCCCTCGCAGTTCATGTATTTGTCCACCACGGGCGAGCGGCCATCGGTGAAGTTGAAGCTGCGGCAGCACAGTTTGGTGCCGCCAAGGGTGAAGGCGAACATGTTTTCCGGGATGCAGTCCAGTGCGCGCGGCCAGCCCGAGAAGTCATGCGTCTCCTTCACATAGGCCGAGGGCGGCTGGTAGCGGCCCAGGCGGTTGAAGCGAAAGAACGGCTTCCGCCCGACCTCTGCCGTGAAGGCGAGCGAGCCGCGCAGGCCCCCGATCACCTGTTGCAGCGCACCGTTCTTCATCATCAGGGTGCAGGCGGGAATGGTGTCGCCCGGGTCCATCGGCGTGAAGACGATGTCACCGTCATCGTCGGTCATGTCCCAGCCCGAGCTGCGGATCAGATGGGCATAATGCGGCGGCGTCTCCGGTGCGGCCGCGAATGCGGCCTCGACCTCGTATTCCGCGCCCGCGCGGACGTTGGAGAGGTCTTCACCCTGCGCGCCCTCAATGCCGGTCACGAAATCCCGCTGCTGATATTCGGCATCGAGAAACCGCATGGTGACATTGCGCGCAAGGATCGCATCCGCCGCCGTGGTGGCGATCGGCGTGTCGGGGTCGAGCTGGATCTTCTCGCGGATAAGGCGCTGCGCCCACGTAGCCATGGTTCTCTCCTCAGGTGATCTGGATGCGCCGGTCAAAGCGCAGGGTGTAATTGTCTTGCCAGAACAGACCGCCCCGGGCGTCTATCCCGGACTGCTGCTGACCGGAGGCAAAGCGAAACGCCTGGCCGCCGGCTTCGGGAACGAAGCGGCACAGGCTGAGCAGGACGGCCTCTCGGATCGGCTTCAGGCTCTTGCCGGCCTGCGCCCCGGTGCGGTCTGCGATATCGCGGATGGCCATGATGATGCCGACGCGGGCAGTGATCGCCTGCTCGATCATGTCGGTCCCGAAATAGCGCACATCGCCCGCCTGTTCGGCGAGCAAGACCACCCAGGCAGACGGCCAGCGCAGGGTCTGTTGATGCGCAGTGCCGAGATCGCGAGCGAGGCCGACATGATCAAAGGCGGAAACCGTGGTTTCCAGCCTGTCGCGGATCGCACCAGGATCAAGGGTCAACATCAGCCGCCCCTTTGCCCGTGCTGCGCCCGCCCGCCGAGCAGATCATCAAAGAAAACCACTGCGACATCCTGAATGGTGGCCTTCTCGGCCTCGGAGATCCCGAGATAAGGCCGGGCGGGGATCGTCACCGATCCGACAACCACGCTTTCACCATTGGCGAGCGTGAAGCTCAGCCCTTTCGCGGTTTTTGCCGTGATCGTCGCGCCGGTCTGGTGGACGCCGGCATAGATCAGGTTCGATCCGACCACGACTTCGCGCGGGGCCGCCTCGCTGGTGATCGAGCGCATAAGGAGGCCCGAGTCGTGCAGGGTCTTGCCGCCATCTTCCTTCGCCCGCAGGCTGACCGGCCACGGAACGCCATCGGGCGCGACATTGGTCGAGCTGATCCGGTCGATGGCGCCATTGATCAGAACCGAGCCGATCATATCCATGAGGTCGGTGAGATCCTCAGCCCCGTCCGCGATCGACGCAAAGCCTTCGGCGATGCCGAGATCCTGAAAATCGACTCTGAACTGAACGCCGGTCATCAGTAGCCCCTGAGCCTGTCACGGGTCATCTGACGCTCGGGGCCATCCGTCATGGCAACGCCGGGGGTGCTTTCCACCCGCTGGCCGGTGCCGTCATCGCCAAGCGACGCCTCGCCGTTCTGGACCTGCCGCAAATACGCGATGATCGAACCGCGAACCTTGTCGCGGCTAGTCATATCGTGACCAAGATTGAGGTAGAGCCGGTGCATCGCGAGATCGCGGGCATGCACCGACAGGATGCGCGGCAATTCCGCCAGCCCCGAGACCAGCCCGCCGACATAGCTGTCGATCTCGGCCGAAGCATCCGCCAGCGCCTCTTCCAGCCGCGTATCGGAGGGCTCGTCCTCACCTTCGAAATCGGTGAGGAGCTGAAGATCCGAAATCGGGATCACGGCTTTGAGCTGGGCGAGGGTGGCGTAGATCACGGCAGTGGTCCCGGATTGAGGGAGGTCAGGTTTTCGGGCGGATCACGGTGAAGCGGGGATCGCCCTCCAGCAGGGCGATATCGGTATCCGTCAGCTTGTCTTCGGGGACCGGCGTCTCGCCCTTGGGCCAGCGCCGATCGAGGCGGCGGCGACCGCCCTCGACATGGCAGATCACGCGCAGCGCTCCGGGCAGATCAGCGGGGCCACCAGCGGCGCTGGCACCTGCTGCCGGGGAGAGGACGTTTCCCGCAGCGTCCACCTGGGCCAGGCGTTCCAGCCCCTCATAGGTGTGATACTCGTCGCCCGCCTCATGGGTGGCGGGGAGGATTTCGGCCTCCCCGCCTTGCGTCGGCGCTGACCCATCAGGGCCTCCCGGCGCGCGCAACGGGGCCTCGGCGGTATCGCCCGCGTCATTGGCCCCCTCGGTATTCAGTGCGGTGGAAGCCGCATCGCCCCCACCGCCCGCTGCACCGCCGACCAGGTCGGCTTCGACCGACGGCGCGTCCGGGGTGTCGGCCGGTTGCCCGGCGCCGACGCCCCCCTCGGTATTGGCGACGGGGAGGGACGCGGCCTCCCCGTCCTGCGCCGCCGTATGACCTTCGGCGGACGCATCCGGGGTGTCGGCCGATTTCCCGGCGCCGTTCTCCCCCTGGATAATATCTTGTTGCAGACCCTCGGGCACCGGCCCCGTGCCAGTCACATCCGGGGTCGCGGTCACATCCGAGGTCGCGGTGGTTTTCTTCGTGGTCGCCTTGCGGGCCATGGTCATTCTCCTGTCGGCTTATCGTCGGGGGCGGGCTGGCCCACCCCCTCGGGAAACCGACCGCCCCGGGGGGCAGGTCAGAGGGTCAGGCGGGTCTCGACATGCAGCTCGGCCGAGTTCTGCCAGACGTTCGTCGCGCCGGCGGCGTTGCGCTCCGCGAGCAGGATCTCGCGGGCGGCGCCCTCGTTGGCCGAGGAAACCACCAGCAGCTTCGGCTTCAGCGCGAGCTTGCGCCCGCGATGGCCGCGCATCGACATCATCGCCTGGCGGGCGAGGGCGTAGTTCGCGGGCGTCAGTGGCTGGCGGGATGCGTAGACCAGTTGCCAGGCCCCGAAGCCCGCGGCAGCCCGACGCTTGGCACCCCAGACGTATTCGTCGTGATTGAAGACGTTCTCGTCCGTCAGGTTGGTCTTCGGCACGATCTTCGCGGGTTCGCGGTCCTGGAAGATGATCGGTTTCACCGGGCGGCTGTCGTCGACCAGATACCAGGCCGCGCCCGCTCCGCCCTGAAAGTTCGAGACGGACGATTCCTGGCCATTCTCCCCGACGACCGGATGATCGGTGTCGAAGAACAGCTGGCCGTCATAGTGCTCGGAGGTGAAGCCCTTCTCCAGCTGCTCCCAGACCAGCTCATCGGGAAGTTCGGCCGCCGTCTGGCCCATGTCGGCGAGGAACGTGCCGTGGATGCCGATCAGATCGTCGGCGATATCGTCGACCGAGACCGCCAGCGTCTTCTCGAACTTGCGGTTGGTGATGACGAAGCCGTCGGCCTCCAGACGCTCGACGAAGCGCTCGCCGACCCATTCGCGCATCGGACCCAGCTCGTGCAACTTCGGGTAGGCCTGATGGCGCGTGGTGGACTTCACCGTCATGGCGACCCTCTGGAAGGTCGGCGCGACGCCGGTGAACGAGGTGTTGAAGGCGGCGGTGAAGGCCACGTTGATCGCGGCAAGGGCGGCCCTGGTCAGGTCCATGTCGGTGCTCCTCAGAGGATTTCGACCACGACGCCCTCTGGGAGGACATCGAGGCATTTCCCGGCCACGATCGTGCCGGTGGCGGACGAGCCGACCGTGTTGTCGTCGACCACATAGACGCTGGCGCCGATGTGGGCGCGGGTGACGGCGTTCGTCGTGTCGTTCGAGAACAGGAACGCCCGGCCGCGCTCGATCTCGACGAAACCGTCGCCGGCGGCGCCATCGCCGTTGTCCGCCGCCGCCAGCGCCACGCCTCGCACGCGGGTCGCGGCCGGAATGGCGCGGATGGCGAAGCCGGCGGCATTGAGCGCCACCAGCGAGCCGGCGAAGATCCGGGTGGCGGCGGCGACCGGGTCGCGGAAGCGCTGGCCTTCGCCGACCCGAGTGCGCGGGGTGTTTTTCGTGAGCGCGGTCATGTCAGGCCCCTTTCACGGCGGCGTTGCGGGCGGCGAGGAAATCGGCCTCCGACTGCCCCATCATCGAGCCCACCTGACGCTCGACCTCGTCGAGAGCGCCCGTCTTCGCGGGCGGCTCGCGACCGGCGAGGCGGCGGTGCCCGGTCAGATCGACCCGCACCGGCGCCGACTTCCGCCAGTTTTCGAAGAGCGTCATGTCCTTCGACGCGAGGTTACGCACCCATTCCTCGTCGGCCGGTACGAGCTTGCCTTCGTCGCGCGCGAGCTGGAGTGCCGCCTCGACCTTGCCGTCGCCCAGCTCTCTCTGAAGCGAGGCGAACTGGGTCTGGAGCTCGTTGAATGAGGCGATCGGCACGAACTGGGCCGGATCGGGCTGGACCGACTTTTCGACCAGGCGCGAGCAGATCTGACGGGCCGCGTCATCTCCGCTGACCTGAGCTGCGGTCATGATCGAGGCAAGCTGGGTTTCGGCGGCCAGCAAGGTGACGACGCGCGCGACGATTTCGGCGGGCTGATCGGCAGGCAAGCCGAGCTTGCCCCCGATCTCTTTGGCGAGATCCATCTGGGGTTCCTTTGACGCAAGTTGACGGATTTGCGGGAGGGCGGGGTTGTTGACGAGGCCCGCGCCCTCGATCAGCGCGACCCGACCATCGAGCCAGTTTTTGAAGACCGGCGAAATGAAACGGTAGGACCGACCGGCCAGAGCGGCGCGGCCCTCCGCGGTCCATTCGACCGATGCCATGATGCGATCACCCTCGACCTCAAGCGCCGTGATCCAGCCTGCGGCGCGGCTGTCAGCGCTGCCGTGACCAGCAAAGCTCCGGTGATCGAAGTCGATGGGTAGGACCTTGCCGCCAGCAGCGTGCTGAAAGCTGGCCGCGATCACCGCAGCCGGATCGTCCAGCAGGAAGGGGCGGCGCGCATCTGCGGTGCGGAACTGGCCCACCGGGATCAGCTCGATCCGGTCGGGTGCGGACGCAGGCAGCGCGGTCAGGGCGCATATGTTTCGGGTCAGCGGGGTCATGCCCCGGCTATCGCAGATCTGATCCGATCAAGGCCGGGGGATGTGGTTTCGGGGGGGGCGCCGGTCCAGGCAAGACCCGCGCCGGAGGATCCGGGCGAGATACCGTTCAAAAACCCCGGAGCGCCTTCAAAAATGCCCTAGCCCGGTTATTTGGGTGATCGGGGCGTGAGGCGGTTCATCCCGCCTGTGCGGCCGTTTTTGGCGAGAGGGTCAGCAGCATGGTGATGTGATTTTCTGTATACTCGAGCATCGCGTCACGGTGGTCGCTCGGTTTCTCGGCGCGCAGCTCCGCAAGCCGGGCGCGCCAGGCGCCCAGGTCGAAGAGGTCAGGGTCGGCGCGCAGGACGGACATTGATCATCCTCGAGAGTAGCTCAGCGTCGGCATCCATGATCTGCCGGACGCGTGCTGACATATGGAAATGATAGGTCAGAATGCCTTCGTTCTCAAGCCAGAGCATCCTGGCGTGGTAAAAGAGCTCCGGCGCTGCGGGCTTCCCGTTGAGTTCAGGCCAGAGCCCAGCCTCGCCGAAGGCGGCACTGTATTCTCCAAGGAAGTATCTGACAGGCTCCTCCGACACCCGTGCAGCCCGCCAGATCGAGCCGCCCGGCGTGATCGCGGTGATCGACTGGCCAGCGGTATTGAAGAGCGTGTTCAGGTCATCAGTCGAAAAAGCATCTTCTGACATATGACTGTGGAGAAGATGCGGTGCGGTCGGGATCGTCATGCCGTCCAGGTCCACCGCGCCGGGCTTGTCAGGTAGCGCGGTGCGCTGCGATACTGGATTTCCGTCTGCATCGGTGATGACGAGCGTTTCCCGGCCATCACCCACCCGCTTTAGGCGCAGGCCCTCAATAACCGCCTTGTGCGCGTTCTTCACTTCGGGCGAAAGGTCTGGTGTCATCGCGGGCCATGCCTCTCCCAGGTCCAGCCAGGCCGCACCGGGATTGGCGTCGAACCCGGGATTGATGCCTTTCGGCACCTGGAAAACCTCGCCCGTGCGCTTGTTGGTCCAGGCCTCCTCCTCCAGATCCATCGGCTCTGAGACCGTCAATCCCTCCCGCAATATCTGCCCTTCAGTGAGCTGGCGCACGGTGCAGCCGCAGAAATAACCGTTCGGCGGATAGATGCGCCGCCAGATCGGATCATCGACATGCCAGATTTTGCCATGGAATCGCGCATGATCATGCCGCTTCGTCGGGCGGTCGATCTGGATGTATTGAAGGTAGGGAAAGGCCCGCTTCGTGCGCTGGATCCGCGACCAGTGGCCGGCGGCATGGGCTGTTCTCATATTCGTGTCGAAGATCACCCGAAGGCGGCGCATTGAGCCGAGCTGAACTTCGGTCAGCTCGCCCGTAACCGGATCTGGTTGCAGGGATTTGCCCCACCAGCCCAGATCCTTCAGCCGGGGCGCCAGATCGGCCTGGAACTGCGCCAGCGTCCGCCCCTCGGCCTGCGCCCGGTCGAACTCCTCCCGGATCGCCCGGCTGACATCGTCGCGCATCGCCTTCGCGACGACCCAATTCCGCGCGTGCTCTTCTCGGAACGTGTCCAGATGATGGAAGCGCTGGATTTGCGGCGCGAAACCCTTGGACCGGAAGTATTCGATCGCCTCGCGATGCGGCAGCGGCTTCAACTCGATCCCCGCCATGATCAGTCCTTGACCAGCGCGCCAACCTCGCCCGCAACCCGCGCGGCGAAGGTCGAGCGGGTCAGAAGATCCTGCACCGGCCCGGGCGCTTCGTCTTGGAAAGCTGCAAGGATATCGTGGATCTGATCCATATCCTCCGCCGCCGCCAGCGCCTCGATCAACTCGCCTATCTCCCCATCCATGACCTGCTGCACCTCGCCCGAGGCCAGCATCGCGTCGATCATCGCGTCGATGCTGTCGCGGGGCGGCGGAGCGGCAAGCCGGGAGGCCGCTTGGCGGACGGCGGTCAATGGTATGGTCGGATCCTGCGGCTCGGACACCGGGGATTCGGCCGGCGCCGGGGGTGTAAGGATCTCTTCGCCCTTCTCCGGCTCCCGGAGCGCGAAGACCTCACGGATCTGCTTGACGCTGATCTTCAGGCCGGCCTTCGGCCCCTTTTCCATCAACTCCATCAACAGCTTCGGGTCCACCGTTTCAGGCGGAGGAAAGCTGATCGTGGGCAGAGGCACGTTGTCGGGGAAATGCAGGCGCTTCAGGGCGCCGGCTACATCGCGCTGAAGGGTAGCCGCCAGTTGCTCGGCGTCGGCATCGCGAATGTCATCGCGCACCTGCTCATGGATCTTGCCGACCGCATGGCCGCCGGCGATGGCATCGGTGGTGGCGACCTGACCGAGAACACCCTTCGAGAGCTGCTCGTCCCACCAGCGCGCATTGCCCTCGTAGAGCTTCTCCGCCCCGTTGATGGCGGCCGCGATCACCTCCAGATCCATGTCCTTGGGAATGATGGCCGCCATATCGACGCCGATCTGGCGAGCGGCGCGCAACAGCGTGCGGCGATCATCGGCCGAAGCACTGGGGCCGTATTTCCCGAGGCGAAGCGGATGGCCATATGCTTCGAGGAAGATCGACCAGTCTTTGACCGTGTAATTCTTGAACAGATAGGCCCAGCCGGCGAGCCGGGCGAGGCCGCCCCGGATTGGCAGACCGGATTTGGCCTTGGCGAAATGGATGACGTAGGTATCTGGCCGCAGCGGCTGCGGGCCGGCGTCGTCGCGCAGGAACAGGTAACTGCCGTTGGTCTGGTCGAACTGGAACCAGCGCGGATCGACCCATTCCATGCCGCCGATCTTCAGATTCTTGCCTTCGCGCTCCCAGAGCATCTCGCAAACCGAGAACGACTTCCCGAGCGCATCCATCATGTCGATCAGGCTGGTCCGCACCGCGGCCGAGATCAGCGCCTGACGGGTCATGTCCGCCAGCTCGGAGGCGGCAGAGGTGGTGTCGCCCGGATCGACCTGGACTTCGAGCGAGCGGATGGCGCGCTTCCTGACGCCCAGCACCGCAGCGTAATGAAGGTCTTTCTCCTCCATTTGCTCGGCGAATTCGAGATAGCGGGTGGCATCGTTGACCTCGGCCTCGCGCAGGATGGCCGCGAGGCGGGGCGGCGTGAGCCCATCGGCCGGATGCCCCGACTGGATTGACCTGACCCCGCCCATGGTGGGCACCGCCTCGCGCTCCAGCAACTGCGAGGTCGTGACACGCCGCAGCGGGCGGCCGAACTGATCGACAAGCATCACCATGCCCCCCTTTTGTTGCCGCGGCCGCTGCCTTCGGCGTCGTCGTCATCGTCGTTGTCAGGATCCGCAAACCGGGACCGGGTGCCGGGCACTCCCTGGTAGCCGAAGCTCTCCGGCCCGAGGTCGGCGGCAGAGACCGCCAGCGCCCAGAAGCGGTCGGCGTGGCCATCGCCATCGCCATCCGCGACCAGGCGGCGATTGCCGGTCAAGCCGACCTGCGACTTGATCGAGTGCAGGTCGGCGCGCAGCACGGGATCGCCCGCAGGGATCCGGGTTTTGCGGTCCTGCATCGACTCTTTGAGGCTGGTGGCCATGTCCAGCTTGGCCGCCCCAGTGAACAGCACACCCTCAACACGCTCGGACCCGTGGCGGGCCTTGGCATCCTCGACCGGCTTTTCGCCCATGCCGGTCTGGTCCATCGCCACCCGCACCACGCGGTAGCTCCGCATCACGTCATCGAGCAGCCGATCCTGCTCGGCGAAACTGATCCGCTTCTTCGCGATGATCTCGCGCACCATCAGCACTTCGCCGACCAGTTCCAGCACCACGATCACGAAGAGGTCGTTGCGCGCGGCGATATCGACGCCGACGAAGCACAGCCCGCCCATGTAAAGGCCCGGCAAGCCCGCGCTGTTCGACTCGCAAGCCGAGATTAGATCGTAATCCAGCCAGGCCGATGCCTCGTCCAGCCAGGCTAGCTCGAATTCCTGCGCCCAGGCGTCCTGATCCGCCATCCCGGCGCGGATCTCTTCGATATTGACGTCGAGGCCCTGCCTGACCGCCTCATAGATATCGACGACATGGCGCGACCAGATCCTTCCCTCCTTCTCGGCGGTCATCAGCTCGTAGAACTTGTTCCCCTTGCCGTTCGGGGTGCTGATGACGCGCAGCTTGTGTCCACCCCGGGACACGACCGGAAAGGCCGAACCCCAGATCCTGCGGCTGTCGCGGTGGAAAGCGAATTCGTCCAGGAGCAGGTTGCCGCCAAAACCCCGCGCCGCATCCGGGCTGGCGGACAGTGCGACGACGCGCGATCCGCCGGGGAAGTGGACTTCCTGTGTTTTGTAGCGCGCCTCGGGATAGTGGATCAGCTGGCCTGTGGTCAGATCCACATCGGTATAGGCCGGGACGTGAAGCTCGCCCTCGGTGAACTCCGGTTTCGGGCGGTTTGAAAGGCCCTTCAACACCGCGTAATAGGCCCGCGTCATCGGCTTCAGCGCATCTTCCAACGCCTCTTTCGCGGTGTTCTCCGAGCGCGAGAGGATCGTCCAGCGCACCTTGCGCCGGTCGATCTCGGCCCGGATGCAGTCGTCAACGATCTCGCCGCAGGAACCGAAGGTCTTGCCGCCGCGCCGTGTGAACATCCCGATCTTGAAGCGTGACTGATCCGCGATCCATGCCTTCTGGTAAGGCAGGAAATTGATGATCGGGCTTTCGGGGACGACGGGGGACATTCCTGCCTGCCGTCAGAGCGCCGTCAGGGCGTCACGCGCCTCGGCGAGCGCGGCCTCGGGATCGTCGATGCCGAAGTCATCGCGCATGCAGGATTCGATCCCGGCCCATGCCCCGGTGGTGGTCAGATCAAAGGCCTCCAGGAAGGCGAGCAGCGCCATGACCTGCTTTTGGGTGAGCGTTTGCATAGGCACCTCAAACGGTTTCGCGAAAAGAAAGGAGATAGGGCTTGCCACCCCAGAAGCTGATGCGGGCGACCCGGCCAAGATGCCGGACGATCCGATGCCGCCCGACCGCCCAGGCGGCGGCAAGCTGCCACCACCGCGCCCGCTCGTAGTGCATCTGCGCCAGCAGGATCAGGCTGGCCCTGGAGAGATCACCGTCTTGCACGAACCACCCCCAACAGATCGAGAAGATCAGGCCGGAACCCCGTCCATTCATCGGTCCGGGTGCGGACCAGCGGCAACGTCCGGTGACCGGCGGCGATAAGCTGGGCCGAAGCCGCGATGTCGGCATCCACATTGACATAGTCGAAGTCGAGCCCCAGCTCCTTCGCCTTGCGGACGGTAAGGGCGCATGCCTGGCAGCCCGGTCGGCCGAAGATGGTCAGATCCGCCATTACGCAAACCCCATAATTTCGCGCGCCTTCTGGCGGAAGTCATCCGTGACCTCTCCATCCGCGACCGCCGCATCGAGCCGCGCGGCCTGGGCCTTGCGGTCCGCAGCGGCAATCTGTTCGCGGATGCCCGCCGAAGCCATCAGGTCCTTCAGCATCCTGCCGACAAAATGCAGGTCCTTCGGATCGATCTCGTCTCCACCCTTCAGCATCTGCGCCTCCATCGCCTTGAAGGCGAGCGAGGTCACCATCTGGAACAGGATGTTGTGGCGCCTGGCCTCCTCCTCCAGACCGTTCTCCTGCATCCAGCCTTGCGCCCAGGCCGAGGCGCTCTCCTGCACCCGGACAAACTCGCGATACTCCTGGCCGAACCGGTGCACGGTGGCTGGATGGAATTCGACCACCTTTCCGGCCTCGGCCAGGCGGGCATTCAGTTCCTCGGTGATCTCGACATAGCCCGAGAACCCGCGCTCGCGCAGGGCCTCCTGAAGCCACTCCCGGATCTCGGGGGGCAGGCTGTCCACCTTGCGGGGCGGCGGCATGACATCACCCCCGGGGCTGAGGGCGCTGGATCTCGGGGTGGGTGGTCACACCCCGGGCAATCTCGGCCCCGCTGACCGTTGCGGTCGCGACGACAAAATCACCATGGTCGATCGCGGTGACGAACCCGTTTTCCTTCAACCAGGCCAACTCGGTCACGACCTGGCTGCGCGTGGACTGCACGCCGACCCCGCGCAGCACGTCCGAGAGGATCGAGACATTCGAAGTGTATTCGCTGCAAGCCTCGAGATGGCGCAGGATGGCGAGGCGGCGGTGGCGACGGATGTGCTCGGCGTAATTGGTCATTTGGCGCTGCGCTCCAGAAGATACTGCTCAAGACGCGTCAGGACGATGTCCTGCCGCTCGCCGTGCTTGGCCGAGGCGGCGGACATGGCGCGGATCTCGCGCAATTCGCCTTCCAGCGCGGACAGGCCGAGGCGGAGGCCGTGCATGTCATCCTTGGTCGCCGTGCCACGCAGCGCCTGTTCGACGCTGGCAAGGCGCTGGTCGATCCGGTCCATGCGCTCGCTGCCCGCCCGAAAGCGGCTCTCGACGTTCTGATCCCTGGTCCGCCACCAGGTGTAGAGGATGTTGACGATATTGAGCGTCGCCAGTGTCAGCGCGAGGATCGGGCCGAGGTCGAAGACAGGCGGTGTCATCGATCAAGACCCGCCTCGACCACCGAGATTCCCGCCCAATCCTTGCCCCCCGCCAGATCGATCCCGACAAGCGGAAACGCGCCATGCAGCTTGGATTCAGCCAGGCGCTTCAGGTCCTCGCCCTCAAGCTGGAAGAACTCGACAGCGTCCTTCGCCCCCACACCGGCGACGTGCAAGATCGCGGCCTCGATGGCATCCTCGCGCCTCAGTCCTCGCGAAAGCGCCGCCGCAATTCCGGTCATGAGTGCCGACTGAAGCGCCTCACGATGGCGCGCCTCGATCTCGATGCCCCACCGCGCCTTGAGCGTCCGGAACAGCCCGGCCAGCAGGATCGCCACCATGACGCCCGCGATATCCAGCAGATTGGGGAGCAGTGCGCCGAAGACCGTCTGGAAGATGCTCATGGTCAGGCCTCGTTCTTGCTGATGGCCGCGTTCGCGGAGAGGGTGGGCAGGGAGATGGGCCGGGCGGCGAAGCTCTTCGGCCAGCGCGCGCCCAGCAGGCGCTTGCGCTCCATGCGGGCGATCGTGACCGCATTGCTCTGGTTGCCGCCGAGGACATGGTAGCAGGCGGCATCGGCGCCGACCGCGAAGCCGACGTGGCCGCCGCTGCCGCGTTCGAAGACCAGGACGGCACCATAGGTCACGGCCGTGCGCTCCCCCAGTTCCAGCCAGTTCCGCGCCCAGTAGGGGTTCTGGCCGAGAGCGCCGGGGAAGGGTTCGGTCGGCAGCGCCAGCCGGATGCAGGTCTCGACGAAATCCCCACACCACGGCAGCTTGGCAGGGTCGCCCAGCGTCCGGCCATCGGATTTCAACCAGGACCGCAGCCAGCCGTTGTCACGGACCTCATGGCGGCCGAGGACACGGCGCGCTTCGGTCATCCACGGCAGATCGCCGCTCGGGACAGCGGCAGCGGGCTTCCCTGCCGCAGCAATCCACGCCTCGGCCGCAGTCTGGGTTTGGGGGCCAAAGAGCCCGTCGATGGCGCCCGGCGAATAGCCGAGATCGCGCAGGCCGGTCTGGATGGTGCGATTGGACATGTGGGATCACCCGCGTAACGGGCGACACGCCCGGTCAGATCTGGGATGCCACACACCACATAGACTTAGGCCGGGGGATGCAGTTTCGGGGGAGGGTCAGCCGAAGAGGGAAAGCTGCTGCGGTTCGATGCCCGCATCGCGGCGCATCTCTGCCCGGAGCTTGCGCACCCACATGGAGGTGACACCGTGTTCCCGCGCCAGATCATTGGCCGAGCGCAGCGGTTCGGTCAATCCGGCTTCGAGGATCGCGGCCCGCAGCAAGCTGGCGCGTCGCTGGACCTCGGTACCGCGAGCGGAGGGGATGTCGATCTTGGTACCCGCAAACCGCTCGCCGAGCCAGCGCACGATCTCCTCACCGACCTCGACCGCCAGCGCCGACCCGGCGGCATTCTCGGGGCGCGGGATGTCCCGGCGCTGGCCGCCAGCATTGGCGATCACCCGCAGCCGCGCCGCCAAGCCGAGATCACGCTCCAGTTCGTCGATCCAGGCGGTCACGTCGCGCCCTCGAACTTTTCGGCCTCGTTGCCCCAGACATCGTGGCCTTCCCAGGCCTCCCGCGCGAAAAGCTCGCAGAAATACGACTGCGGCAGCAGCCGGTCGATCATCTCGCGCATCTGCACCGGCTTGCGGCTGTGCTCGCGCCGGATCGCTTCGATCGAATCCGGGACATCCTCGGGCGCGAGAAGCACGTTGCGCTCCGACCTGGACGCGATGGAGGGCCGACCGATCCGGCCCACGAGGAAGGGTTCTGTGGCGGATCGCAAAACATAGCCGGTGCCCATCGCCACGTTCCAGTTGACGGTGCGCTTCGTCCAGGAGCCGCCGGTGACATAGTCAAAGCCCCAGGCTGCCATCACTTCCAGCGCTTGCGGCACATGCGGCCAGGTGGACCACAGGAACAGATAGCAATCCTTGCCCGCCAGTTCGGAGACCGGCAGGGCCTTGATCTGCTCGAGCGGCATGGTGGGATAATGCGCCTCCGGGCTTTTGGCGTGACCCTTTTCCGATCGCATCGAATAGGCCCAGGGCGGATCGGCGAGGAGGGCGCCGTATTTCAGCGGAGTGAGGCTACCAAAGGGCCAGTCAGTCAGCGACATGGCGCCCCCCCCCGAAAGAACCGGGCGCACCATCATTCCTCCGCCTCCCTGAACGCCTGGCGCGGAAAGCGCGGATCCGACGAGACCGGCCGAACCGTGGTGACTCGGTAATCGTCGATGCAATAGCGGAACCCACCCCGCACCAGGCCGCAGGCCCCCATATCCACGGCCTGGCCGACAGCGGCCTCGACCGCCGCTCGGTGCTGCTGCACGTCGATACCGACCACCCTTTCGAGGTAGCGCAGCATGGCGTGATCGCTGACATGCGGGCGGCGGCGGGTCATTTCAGCCTCACGCCCGCACGGCGGCACATGGCCTTGAGCGCCTGCACCACATCGTCGATCTGCCCGTGGTCGCGCATCACGTCGATGTCGATCGGCACGGATTTCCAGGTGTTCTCGAAGCGGGCGCGGATGAAGGCGTTCAGCCCGGCACGGCCGGGCTTGTCGATCGCACCGGCTTCGCCGAGGAGCTTCCACATCACATGGATTAAACGCAGATCGGCGCGCGGCGCGAGCGGCTTCGCCCGGCCTTGAGCGGGTTTCTGGCCACGCTTGAAGTAGCTGTTTCCAAAGGGTTCAAAGCCCCGTTTCTTCAACGCCTCGACCACCTTGCGCAGATCCGATTCGGACATATCCGACATGCTGGCCTTGCCGGTGGCGACCACCTGAAGGCCGCGCCGGGCGTCCTCGTCCAGCCCGAGCTGGCGGCAGGCGGTGTGGATCATCTTGCGAAGATTAGCGGCGGTCATTGGAACCCTCGTAATAGCTGGGGCGGGCAGCAAGCTCTGCCGCGATGAAGTCTTCGGCAAAGAGCGGAAACTTCTTCTCGATCCGGCGGCGCAGGTTGCGCTGGCGCACCCGGGCGCGAGCCTCCTGGCTCCAGCGCCGGATGGGGCGCTGCTCGATGCAGTCAAATCCGATGGTCCAGCCTGTTCCAGGCCGATAGTCGGGCTGCGCCATCATCGCCTCGATCTCGGGGGGATATGGTGGGCAGGTGCGTTCACAAAGCACGGCCATAATGGTGCGCGGCATCCCATCGGGAGGCGATGTGCAGGGGTTGCCCCAGAACAGCCGACAGCGCCATTTCATGGACATGGTCAGCCCAGAAAATCGAATTCGATGCGACCAACGATCACGCCGGTATCGCTATCCTGAATGTCTCCACCGGCAGAAGAGTCCTCGGCGCGCTCGACGTTCTCGGCAAGGTCCCGCAAGTATTCCGCGACGATGGCTTTCGCTTCGCTTTCAGAGCTGCCGAAGCTGAGGCCTTCCCCTTCAATCCGTATCCGCACGTTCACATACATGGTCATACCTCACGATCTCCTTTCCGCCCCGAACAGCGCGGCGGCGGTGGCGGCGGTGGCGGCGCGGGTGACATCCATCAGATTGACCACGGCGGCGGGGGCATCCACATGCGTGAAGGCGATGTGCAGTTCATCCTCCGTCAAGGTGATGATCACCGGCAGACCGCCCACCGTGCCTTCGGCGCCGCCGACGCGCTGGCCGAGGGGGTGACGTTCAACGAGGCGCAGCGGCGCAGTAATGCGAAGCGGGGCGGCGGTCATTGCGCCCTCCCGAATATGCGCTGCACCTCCAGAAGCACTGCGTTCCGATGTGCTGGGCAGTCAGGACGAAACCAGCGCCCTTCATGGTGAAAATAGGTCATCACCGGCCACGGCGGCCCACAGGGGCAGATGCACCCCTGCGCCTTGGCCTCTGCCGTGCCCGGCGCAATGGTGTCGAGCGACAGGATCACAGCAACACCTCCAGTTCGCGGGCGATGTCATCGATCTCGAAGACGCGCCGACTGTCGTCATAGGGCCGGGCGATCACCCAGACGCCGAGATCGCTGGCGGCGGGTCCGGTGGATGATTCCACCGACATCTCCGGGCCGCGATCCAGCACCTTGGCCTCGCGCTCTAATCGCGGATAGCGGGGGACACGGCGCGCCATCACACCGCCTCCGCCTTCGATTGGTCGGCGATGGCGATCAACAATTTGGATCGTGCAGAATAGAGCGCGAACACCGCATCGCCTTCGCGCGTTCCGTAGCCGTGATCGCCCGGAGCGCCGAAGGCGCGCCAGACCTTTTCCACCGCGTCCAGAAGCTCATGAAGTTCAGATTGGACAGGATCCATCACGCCCTCGCCAGATTGATCGGGATCATCTGCCAGGGCCCATCGGGCGTATCGCGGCGCGAGATCTGGATATAGGATTTCGAGCCGATCCGCCGTTCGCTCTTCACGATCAGATCCATGGCCTTCACCCACAGAGGGTGATCGTTTTCAAGGCGACGCAGCGAGTAGAGCCGTTCGCGGTTCACGGTGCCCTGCTGGTCGACCCCAAACGCCAGGGTGATCATGGCCGCGATTTCGGTCGGAAGATCGGGGTAGAGGGCGAGGTATTCGCCAAGCGTGTCGCGGGCGAAATCCAGCTCCGGCCCGTAGATCACGTTGGGGGAGGTCCGCACATCCACACGAGTGCAGCCGTCGAAGCTGACCAGGCTGATGTTCCCCTTCGGCCCCCCGCGCTTCACACCGTGTTTCTCGGCGATCAGCGCGAGGCAGGCCCCGACATCGTCGTAGGTATGGCCTTTGAAGCGCGCGACCCGATCGGCCAGCTCCTCGGCGTGGGCGCGAATGCTCAGCACCGTATCGGTGATCAGCTTGTCGACATCCGACACGCGGTCAATCGGCACCGCGTGCCCCCTATGGTTGAGCATGTGGGTGGCGTCGGGGCCACCAACGACGATACTGGGCATTTCAGGCTTCCTTCTGGTTGGGGGAGTGTTCCGTGCCGCCGGGCACCGCGCCCAGGCGAAGGAGTTCGAGCGCGGCGAGGCGCGCATCGGCATCGGAGAGGTTGCGGTCGGCCAGAACCCCGGCGGCTGCGGCGATCTTCGTGCTGTCGGACATGGTCTGGGGCGGCGCGAGCGCGGTGCGCATGGCTGCGAGCTGGTTACGCAGCCGCCCGGCATAGGTCTGATCCATCGCCGCGCGGATCACCACCGCATCCAGCGCATGGTCGATCGCCTTGACCGACCGGCCGCCGAACAGCCGTCCGAGATCGGCGAGCGGCCCGCCCGCGAACTGCTGGACCGCCCAGATCGCCTCGTTGCGGAGGCGCGTGACCTCCGGGGTGGCCGCATGGCCGGTCAGTTCCCGGACGCTGATCCCGTTGAGATCGGCGTAGATCTGCAAGAGGCGGTCCAGCGGCACAGCCCCGGCCGGATCGGTGAAAACCGGGTTGAAGGGCATCTTCACGGGGCTTCCTCCTTCTTCGACCGCGGGCAGGAGCGGCAGGCCCGATACATGCGGACCCGCTCGCTGTTTTCGTTGGAGAAAGACCGGGAGCGCAGGATCCAGTCCCGGCAAGCCGCGGTGGAAATCTCGCCGAGGGCCGGGCAGATCGTGGTGCTGTCCATGAACACGCCGCGCACCACCTCCTCGACCGCCTCCATGTCGCCCGGGTATTTCGCCCGAAGCACATAGGAGACGAGCGAGGCCGAGCGGTTCAGGCGCTTCGCAACCCGGCTCTGGCTGGTGCGGGCGCATTCCTGCGCCAGCACCGCGACCCAGTCGGGGAGGGATTCGCCCCATGAGGCGCGGGCGATATCAAGAGGGGTGGAAGCACTCACAGCCCTGCCTCCGCCGGATAGATAGCGCCGGTGTTCGGGTCATAGACCTGACGGACCCTCTGCACCTGCGGGGCCTTCGGACCCGAGGGCCGGATCAGGCGGTAGCGCGCGATGCGGCCCCGGGCAGGATCGGCCTTCGTCAGCACCCGAAGATAGCCCGCGGCCAGCAGCCGCTTGCAGTAATCCTTCGCCGTCGACTCGGGGATCTCGATCGAGGCGTTCTGCATCAGGTCGCGGAAGTCGAAGTCCTTGAGACCGCACATCGCAAGCCAGAGCTGGCCCACGACCTCGCCCAGCGTGACCCTGCTGCCATCGGCCCGGACGCGCGGGGCGTGATGGCCGACGTCCCTGATCAGCTTCCAGGCGCCGGGGCGGCCGGGCGGCGGTTCGAGGTATTCCAGATGGCCCGCCTCGGTCAGCGCCTTCAAATAGCGCATTACGGTCGAGCGGTTGAACCGGGTCTGTTTCGCGATCGCCGTGACCGTGATCTGATCCGGCACCTTTTTCAGGGCCAGCCACATCGCCTGACGGCCATCGATGCCCTGATCTGCGGAGCGCCGCCCCGTGGGTTTCGCGGGAGCGCTCATCAGAAAATCCTCCGTGGTGCGGGCGCCTGACCTGCCATCCAGCGGATTTCGGCGATGTCGCCCGGCCCGATCTCGGTCCTGCCCTCGGTCCGGGCATAGTCCTTGACCTGGTTCAGGTTCGAAACGATACGCCGCGCCACCGCCTGCGAGACGATCAGAGCGTGCTCCAGCACCTCGGTTGCGATCGTCAGATCGGGGCATTTCAGCCCGGCGAGGATACCGACCTCGCGCAGGTCCGCAGGCTGCGCCGGCACCCAGTCCAGCATCCGGTTGTGGACCCTCTCCCATCGCGTCAGGAGCTGAGGCAAGGGCTCTTCGCCGATCAGGATGACAGAGGCGCCATGCGAGCTTTCATAGATGTCATGCACCAGCTTCATCATGCCGTCGGTGCAGAGGATGTGCGCCTCGTCCAGCAGGAGCGGCCGACCGGACTTCAACAGTTCCTCGCCGATCTTCTCGACACTTTCCGCGACGTTGCGCCCAGCCGGAATGCGGAGGTTCGCGCAGATCTTCTCGACCAGGGTCTTCCGGGTCCAGACCGACTTCACCTCGATCCAGCAGGCCCGCGTCGCCTGGGTGTTATAGATCGCGGCCTGCGTCTTGCCGTAGCCGGAAAAGCCGTGGAAACAGGCCATCCCCGGCATGCCCTCATCGCGGTCAGTCACCTTGCGGATAAGGGCGCCCAACAACATCACGTTGCGCAAGGGCGCGACGTTCTTCACCAGGTTGATTTTTTCCATTCCGTCCAACATAGTGTCTCCTCTGCTCGTCAATCCGCCGTGGGGCCCCACCGCCCCCGGCGGTATTTTCATCCGATGGCCTGGGCGCCGTAGCGGTCGTAGATTTCCCGCTGGGCCAGATAGGTCGGGTGCGTGTGCAGGCGGCCCCAGAACTCGGCGTCAGGGGCCGGGATGTCCTCTCCGGCCTTGAGGCGGGTCTCGATGTCGAGGAGCCGCCAGAACCGGGCAACTTCCGGATCCTGCCGCTTCGGCTCCTGCCGGGCCGCCGCGAAATCCACCTGCAGCACGGTCAGTTCGTCGTCGCGCGACGTGTCCGGGGTCGGCAGCGCCGGACGGATCAGGCCGCCACGCATCTTCTGGCTTTCCAGCTGGCTGAGCCGGTCAAGCTGCACCACTACCGCCTCGGGCAACGAGGCCTCGGGCTTCGGCAGGGCATCGAGCTGGGCCGCGATATCCTTGCCCTTGACGGGCAGCAGCTCGGCCAGCCGCTTGCGCGCCTCCTTCAGGCGGCGGCTGTTTTCGCGCGCGAGCGCCTTGGCCGATGCGATGTCGCGGAAACCGGTCTTCTGGCGGCACTCCGCGAAGCCGAGGTAGGCGCCATCCATCCCGTAAAGGTAGGCACCCTCATGCAGATCCTCGGGGTTGAACCGCGCGGTGACCGTCTGGCCCGCGATTTCGCTCATCCAATCGGACCAGTAATGGTTCTTGTAGAGCGTGATCTGGCCGTTGGTCTTCTGCAGCTTGCGCACATACATCGCCATCAGGCAGAGCCGGGTCTGCTCTTCCGTGGCCTTACGGATCGGAGTGCGCTGATAGCTCTCGGCGAAGGCCTCATCGAAGCTGCGCCCACGCGCCGTGTGGGAATTGCGGCCCTCGCGGGCGTTGTGCTCGGCAATCCGCTCCTCGACGACTTCGAGGAAATAGCCAAGGTCGATCGCCCTGGACATGTAGTTTTCGGGCTTCGCCTCCGGGCGATTGCCGACATAGGCACCGGCAAACCGGATATCCTTTGCCAGATCCTCGGCGAGATCCCCGAAGCTGCGCTCGATCGGCTTGGCCTGCCCGTGCCCGGGCGTGGCAAAGGTCATTCCAACCCCAAGCATGCCGAGGATTCCGATCGGATCTTCCTCGGAAACCTTGAAGCGGAAGCGATGTTTCGCGCCGCCGGTCATATCCTTGTTGGCGAATTCCATCCCGTTGTCGAAAAGGCAGTGGCCGGGTATGCCGTAATCGCGCAGCACCTTCATGAAGGTCTGCATGGTCGCGATCTTGTTCGGGTTGAGATCGATCGACCAGGCGAGGATCTTGCCGGAATACACGTCCTGGAACGCGATCAACTGCACCCGAACGGGCGTCCTGATCCCGGGCCACCAGACGAACACATCGACCTTGTGGCAGTCGGCGGTGACCATCTCCATGGCCGTCATCGTGCTGCGGTCGCGGATCTGGGGCGGGAACATCGACCGAAGCCCGGCAATGCCCTTTCGCGCGAAGATATCATCGGTGCGCCGGACATTGGCCTGATACCAGCGCAAGGCGGTGCGGTATTCCAGAAACTCCCTGCCCAGAGACCGGCAGATCCTGACGGCATCACGCCACGCGGGCCGGAAGTCAGGACCCTCAAGGCGCATGTAGAGCCCCTTCAGGATGTCGCAGAACTCCGCAGCGACAGCGGCTTTCGTCGGCTTGACGGTCGTGGCCCCACGCCGATCAGCGAGATAGGGCAGCCTGTCGTCGCGACGGACGCCCTCGACCCGCTCGAACCAACTCCAGATCGCCCGATCGCTGATCTTGTGCTGACGCGCGACCATGCTGACGGCCAGGTATTTACCCACGGCGGGCGTAAGCGCCTCGACCTCCTGCACGATCCGCAGGCAGGCCTTCGCCTTGGTCTTCACATGCTCGGGTCGGGCGTCGAACCACGCCCAGGCCTCGTCCCGGTCGGGCCGGGATTTCGGCTCCTCGGGCGCATTCGCCTCGACGATCAGCTTCCGCTGCGCCGACGACGGGAACAGCCGCCAGTGATACTCCCAGCCACCGCCGCGCCCCTCGCGCTTGCGCGCACGGGTGGGATGCCCGCGCCAGCCATCGCGCTTGGCCTCCGCTTCGACGCCCTGTTGACTGTTCGGCAGATCCGGCAGGGCAGCTTCCGCGATTTCGCGGGCGGTCCACCACTCCTTGACGGGCAAGTGTCGGGTCATGCGCTACCGCCTTCCCGATCCAGCACTTCGGCGATAAAGCGGCGGCGGGCCGCTGCGCCCGCGCGCTTCCAGGCCGCCGCGATCGCGCGAAACTCGGCCTCGCTCTGCTTCATCGGATCGACGGTCGGCGCACGGCCCTCCTCGGTCTCAAGCTGCCTGCGCGCGGCCGAGGCTGATTTCGCATTGCCCCCCGCGAGCTTCAGCACCACCATCGCGCGGTCGTGATCTTCGGGGATCCGCGCGATCTCGGTCAGATCCTTCAGCGTGACCGGCGCCGGGGCGGCGCGCAGGTTGCGAACCTCGTCGCGGGTCAGCGCGGATCCGGCGGCAACGATCCGCTCGATCTGGCGCTTCGACAGGCCGAACTTTTCGGCGGTCGAGCTAGCGAACGACACGATGTCGCTCGCTAGCTTTCCGGTGTGCCGATTGCCGTGAAATGCGTCAGCCCGGGTCTCCGGGTGCAGCTTCTCGTAAAGCCGCTTCCGCTCGGCCAGGAACACGGCTGTATCGAGCGCGTTCATCTCGGCCCCGGCCAGGTTGTCGTCCACCTCCATCAGACGGGACCAGTCGTCGGTCACGTCCGTCCAGATCTTGACCTCGACATACTCCCAGCCCAGGCGGCGCGCTGCCTCCAACCGGTGGGCACCCGCGATCAGGACCAGCTTGCCGTCCTTCTTCTTGCGGACATGGATCGCATCCTTCATCACGCCGGTCTGGCGGATCGAGGCGATCAGGCTCTCGACGCCCGCCTCGGAGACGGGGCGCAGCCGGTCGCCGATGATGACCTCGGCGACCAGGGCACGGGTCTGCTGCTGCATGAGGCGCGGTGCGGTCATGCCTGCGCTCACCCGTTGCTGCGCCGTGCAGGCCGTGCAAAGGCCATGACCGCAGGACCACCGTCCAGATGGCGGCAGCGGTGGCAAAGACGATTGCCGATGCCCTCGCTAGCGAAAGTCTCACCGCAGCACATGCAGGCCCGCGGCCCGCGCTTGAGGCGCCGATCAAGCTCGGCGTTCAGCCGGTCGCAGCGCGCCTGCGCTGACGCAAGATCGTGGTAGACACCGGAGGCCTGCTTGCGCGAAGGGTTCAGCACCACGTAGCCTTTTCCGGTAACACGAAAGACCACATAATCGGCGCCGGGGGCGGGCATGTTGTGATGATCCGCCATCACACGAGCCCCAGCACGTATCCGACCATCAGGCCGAGCCACAAAAGGGCGAACAGCGCCCCGACGCCGATCAGGTCACCGAGAAGGCTGTCCTCGATCCGGGCGGCGCAGGCGACGGCGCGGCGCCAGAAAGGCACATTCAGGGCCGGGACCCGAACCGAATCGACGTCGAAAGCCCCCGCATCACGCGCAGCCTTCAACCGGGCTTCAACGCCCATTTCCGGGCAGATGATCAGCGCCACTCCGCGGCGCAGGCGATAGAACGGGCTCACGGCCTCACTCCTCGGGCTGAAAGGGGAAGAACAGGACAACCGAGACGCCCTCGGCGTCCGAGATGAACTCAGCCCCCCCCCGGGACGCCTCCACGGCGGCGATGGCGGCGCGCAGCGCGTCATTCCAGGCGCGCAGTTCGGGCAGGGACAGGGTGGAAAAGTCGGGGAGCGGCTGCATCATGCGACCTCACCGATATGATGCGCGGAAGGGTCGATAATGAGCCGGGCGCCAGAAGTGGTGCCGTCGAACTCGTGGATCATTCCCGCGCTGAAATCGCCTCCGAACTTCCTGCCTGCCATGATCTGACGGGCAATCGACCACGCGAGGCGGAAGCTCGTCCGGTCGGTGAACCAGATCGTTGTGCTGTGCTCGTCGATGACGTCGAAGCTGAACTCGCCGTGGGATACACGATCGTCGATCTCCGCATTCGTCACGGTGCAGGGCTGGACGTACGCAAGGAGGCCGCCCTCAGGAGCGCCTGGAACGCGCGACCGGCCGAAGAAGACCTGGCCGCGAGGAAAGTTGATGAAAGGGTCTTCGCCGATGATTTGACCGACCCAGAAGGGATCATGGTTAGGACCGAACATCATGCAGCTCCCGACTTGAGGGCGCTGACGTGCGATTTGAGCCGGGCAAGATAAGCCGCTTCAACCACCTCAGCGCCGGCCGCCTCGATCATCCGGGCCAGCAATGCCTTGCCCTTTGGCCCCTTGGACTGGCCAAAGGTGGCATTACGGGCGGCCGAGGGCACAACACCATTTTGCGCACACCAGGACTCGAAGCTCAGACCGCGAGCCTTGAACGCGCCGACGATGGCGTCATGCAAAATCGCCCCCGGCTGATAGGGAAGGGCTTGCGCCGACATTGAAACCTCGCAAAGTGTCCGTTCGTAGACCTTACGCAAGATTAGTTATCCAAATGGAACCAGTCAACCGGGAAATTGTCCGAATGGACACTATTGGCGCGCGCCTACGCGCCGAGCGGAAGCGACTGGGTCTAAGCCAAGAGGCTTTTGCCGCACTAGCTGATGCGAGCAAACCTTCACAGGTGCGCTACGAGAACGGCGAGCGTTATCCAGATGGACAATTTCTATCCCGCATCGCCGAACACGGAGCAGATGTTCTCTACATCCTTACGGGCGAGCACAGCGCTGCCAGTCTGCCTCGGTCAGTGCTGCAGAACATACAGCAATCCCTGTCCGGGCCTGCAGACTTCGTGCCTGTGCCGGTCTATGCTGCGGAGCTTGCTGCGGGCTCTGGTGTGGTCAATCTCGGCGGAGAGGAGATCACTGAACATCTCGCATTCCGGCAGGACTGGCTGAAACGCATAGGGGTCATCCCATCAAAAGCGGTTCTGGCCAGAATCGCCGACGGGGAGCTGGGGCGAAGCATGATTCCGACCATCCATCCCCGGGATCTAGTCCTCATCAATACAGCAACGCGCGAGATACCGCGCCATCATGGCACCAAGGCCAAGGCGCCGATCTACGCCTTCACGACCGACCACGGCACGCGTGTCAAAAGGGTATCCGTCCTCGACGACACAGTCATCCTGACATCGGACAATCCAGAATTCAGCCCCGAGCTAGTCCCGGCCGATCAATGGGATGGTGCGAACGTCATCGGCGAGGTTATGTGGTGGGGCCACACCAACAGGGAGTGATCTGATTCATGCGAGCGATACACGCTGCCTTCCTTCTGCTCGGGCTTGCCGCCTGCGTAGAGCAACCGCAGTCCTGGACCCGCGAAGATCAGGCCAGATACACGACGCGGCAGTTTCGCGGGCATAGCAGTGCGCAGATCATAGCAGCAGCAGAGAAGGTTCTGCGGCTCGCCGATCCCAAGGATGTGAAGTTCGAATACGAAAGCGACGGCTTCCTCGCGCGCCGATCGGTTCTGGCTTATTATGTAATCGCTGCGGCGACGGGCAATTACATATTTGATTTTTCAGTAAAAGGCTCGACAGCAGAACTGAAAATATACTCTAATATCAGTGGGGTGGGACCATACACAACCATTGACACCGGCGGCAACACCGTTCCGGGCATTGCCACGACTCCCGGACAGCAAAGCCTTTCGCAAAGCGCGGCCGAATATGATCTGTTCTTCTCCCGGCTGTCCTATCTTCTCGGGGAGAGTGAAACATGGGTCGGCTGCAATGATGTGAAAACAGCGTATGGTCTGCCTCGCGGGCGGTTTGAGGCCATGTGCCTGAATGCTGACGACAACACTCCGTGAGCCCCTATGCCCCGCACCCGCGAAAAACCCCCGGTCGAACGCGCAGCAAGGGCACTCTGCCGGTTCCATGGGCTGCCCGAAGATGCGCGGCGCAACGGCGCGCCGATGTGGCACAGCTTCGCGACCGAGGCCATTGTTGCGCTGGAGGCTGCCCTGCCGCGCGAAGACCTGCTGCGCCTGGTGCCCGAATATCCACACTTCCCCGACCTGCACGATCCGAAAAGAAAAGCGGACGGCTGATCCGTAAAATCAGTTGTATGTTCGGCCACAGCTCCCCGACTTGCCCGTCCCGACCATCCATATGATTTCACATGATAATTTCAAACATACAACTGGCCGGGCGAACTTACGGCCTAATTTGTATGTTCCGATGGTCAGCCCGCTCTCTGCACTCCTCCGCCGAACCGCCTAAAGCCCTTGTTTCTCATGCGGTTACGGCCGTCACGCAGGCGCCTGATCGCTGCCTCGCCCACGGTCTTCAACAGCCCTTGAATGGCGGTTTTCGGGGTTTCCTGAATGACACGCTGTTCATGGGCCTCAAGGCCATCCATCCTCTCGGAAATCCCTGTTTTCATTGGCCCATCGCGGTTCTTCGCAGATCACCGCAGGTCTTCGCACTCCCTGCAGTATCTCGTGTCACTCAACAGGAAGCCCGACTCGCCGGTGACACACGAGATGCAGAGGCCCGCTTTGAGGCCGCTAAGGAACTGGCGGCTGTGCGAGGGCACCGATACCTCCCTGCCGCCCGCGTGGCGCAACTGCCGCGTGAGGAA
>NZ_JBEFZE010000031.1:0-50701 GCF_042762395.1 Pseudogemmobacter sonorensis | reverse complement strand
ATCAGCATCCCGTGCTCGGCCTCCGATAATTATCGAAGGCACAATGGACCCAACCCCCGGTCGGTGGGGTCCCTTTTGGACGCCGATCACCCCAGAAGCGGGGTCCTTATTCCACGCCGGTCAACAGGCTGATTTCAAGCCGCATTCCGATCGACAGCGTCGAATGGCCGCGCAGGATCAGCAGCGCCACATCGGCCTGCCGGGCCGACAGATGGACATTGTGCCGCCGCCCCAGCGCCTCGCGCAGGCGGTCGGCGATGGGCTGGCCCGAGGTGATGGCCGCCCCTCCATGCGGTGCGGCACGCCAGTGGGCCAGAAGCAGCGCCATGATGACCGGTGCGCGCCGTTCCAGCGCCTCCTTGGTGCGGGTGGTGAACATCTGGCCCGAGGATTCATCGCGCCCCATGGAAATGGTGATCGTCACCGAATCCCCGACCGGCAGAAGCACCGTTATCTCGTCGATGATGCCGATGCGCCCGTAATACCATTCGTAGTAGTGGCTGCGGCGGAAGTTGTCGGACGCCACGTCGTCCAGCCGGTAAAGCCCCGGCCCGCCCCGGTCGGTGTGGACATGGTAGATCGGGTCCAGCACATAGGCGCCGGGCAGGTAAAGCGCATCGATGAAGCGGAACACATCCGGCCCGCTGACCTGCCGCAGAAGGACGCTGGGCGTCTTGGCGCCGTCGAAGACGATGACCACGATATTGTCGAAGGCCGCGCAATGCCCGAGATAGCGCGCCAGCGCTGGCAGGAAGCGGTCGGACCTGAGGGCGGCGATGGTATCCGCCAATGCGCTGAACTCGTTCGGCATCTCATACCCCGTTGGGGGTATATACCCCCTAATATGCGCAATATAGTCTGATGGGCATCAAAGCGGGGGTATGGAATGCTTGCAACGGAAATCCTGTCCGGCGCGGTTTCAGGGTTGTCGCGCAGGGTCGGCGCGCGCGGATGAGGCGCGCCGTCGATCATGGTGCGATGCGGGCGGCGGGCTATGTCGCGCCTTGGTCTCTGCGGGCCGGAGAATCCGCCGCGCTGCATCTTTCGGCCGTCGCCGATGCGCGCTGCCTTGGTGTCGAGCGGCTGGACCTGCCCGAGCCGGCGCGGATGGGCTGGGTCGTCGCCACGCTGCAGCCCCCCGCCGCGCAGGCATTCCTGCATGGGTCGTTCCTGCATATCAACTTGGCGGATCGCGGCGCCTTGCGGCGGGTGGCGGTCGAGTTCCAGCCGCGCCGCAATCCCGGCCGTCGCCCTGTGCTGGCGCTGGCGGGCTTCGGCCTGTGGCTCGACGACGGCTGCCTGGTCGCCGCGGTTGAGGGGCGGGAGGATCTGCCGATCCTGACGCCGGACGCGGGCGCCTGGCATGACATCACGCTCGAATTCGAGGCGGCAGAGGTGACGGTCACGCTGCGCGGCCACGATCCCTTGCGCCCTGCCGGTGCTAGGGTCCGGCTGGCGGCGCGGCCGGACGGCGCGGCCGGGCTGACGATCGGTGCGCAAAGCGGCGGCAATGCCGATGGCGCGACCCTGAACGCGCGGATCGGGCGGATCGCGGTCTCGGTCGGCGATCAAGACCATCTCTGGCGGTTCCCGACCATCCTGCCGGAGGGGCCGATGCTGTCGGACCATGCCGATCCGCTGCCGCTCAACTGGGTCAACCTGCCGACCTTCTGCCTGCCCTCGCCCCGCTGGGACGGCAGCACCTTCGATCCCCGGCTTGCCCCCGATCAATATGACGCGCTGCACCTGCATGACGACGATATGGGGCCGCTCGACTGGCCCGCGACCTTTCGCGTCGACGTGCCGCCCGAGGCGCCACCCGGAATCTATGCCTTCGTGATCCGCTCCGGCGAGGCGGAGGAACGCATCCCCTTCTTTCTGCGTGGGCGGGAACGGCGCGCGCCGCTGCTGTTCCTGGTCCCGACCGCGACCTATCTCGCCTATGCCGACGAGGCGCTGCCGCCGCATCTTTTCCCATGGCTCTGCGAGGATCGCGGCCAAAGGTTCGCCGAACGCAACGGGCTGCGTTCACTTTACGACTATCACAACGACACCAGCGGCGTATCGATCTGTTCGTGGCGAAAGCCCAAGGCCACGTTGCGACCCGACTACCGCTATCCCCTCTGCGGCGATCCGCACAACCTGCCGGTGGACCTGCATTTCCTGCGCTTCGCCCGCGCGAACGGGATCGAGATCGATCTTGTCACCGACCATGACCTCGACCGCGAGGGGGCGGCGGCGCTGGAGGGTTACGCGGCGGTCGTCACCGGCAGCCACCCGGAATACATGTCGGTCGGCATGGAGGCGGCGCTGCGCGGCTTCGCGGTCCGGGGCGGCAGCATCGCCTACCTGGGCGGCAACGGCTTTGCCGCCACCGTCGCCTTCCGCGACGATCTGATGGAGCTGCGCCGCTCGCCCCTGGAGGCCGGACGGACATGGGACGCGCCTGTGTCCGAGCTTCACCTGGCCCTGACGAACGAGCCGGGCGGCTATCTGCGCGGGCGCGGCAAGGGCGAATATTCGCTGGTGGGCGTGGCGATCTCGCTCATGGGTTTCGGCACGGCGCAGCCCTATACCCGCAGCGAGGAAAGCCGCGACCCGCGTTTCGCCTGGCTGTTCGAGGGGGTGCCCGGCGACAGTTTCGGCCATGAGGGGATCGTGCTGGGCGGGGCGGCGGGATATGAGGTCGACGCGACCGACCCGCATCTTGGCACGCCGCCCGACACCGTGGTCCTGGCGCGGGCGCATGGCTTCGACGACAGTTTCTATCACGATCCCGCCCGCTGGTATGAGGGGGGCGCGGACGAGGCGCGGCTGCGTGCCTGCGCCGAGATGACGATCCGTCCGCTGCCGGGCGGCAACCTGATCTTCTCGGCAAGTTCCGTCGCCTGGTGCGGGGCCTTGCCCTTTCCGGGAAAATCCAATGATGTCGGGCGCATCACGCTCAACCTGCTGCGCAGGCTGGCAACCTTTCCTCCCGTCCGCAAAGACCACCCCCAACAGGAGACATGAAAATGACGATACCCGCGCGACGCGCCACGCTGGCGTTGCTTCTGGCGACCACCTTCGGCTTTGCCGCCCAGGCCGAGCCCCTGCGCATCGGTCTTCAGCCCTGGCTGGGCTATGGCCCGCTGTGGGTCGCCGAAGAGAAGGGCTTTTTCGATGCCGAAGGGATCGAGGTCCAGCTCATCAACTTCAACTGGGATCAGGACGTGAACGCCGCATTGGTCTCGGGCAATGTCGACGTGCAGGCGGCGGCGACCAACACGCTCATCAACCTGCTGAACGCGGGCGCGGAACTGAAGGGTTTCCTGATCCTGGACGCCGCATTCGAAGCCGATGCCGTGATCGCGGCCGAGGGCATCGATTCCATCGCCGATCTGGCGGGCAAGAGCGTGGCCTTCGAACTTGGCGCGACCAGCGACCTGCTCATCAACTACGCCCTGCGCGAGGCGGGAATGTCGATCTCGGATATCAACGTCGTGCCGATGGGGGCCTCCGAGGCGGGGCTCGCGGCCATCGCGGGCCGTGTCGATGCCGCCGTCAGCTATGAGCCCTATATCTCGGCCGCCCTTGCCGCGGGCGAGGGCTATTCGGTGATCTACGACGCCTCCGCCGCGCCGGGCCTGATCTCGGACCTGCTTCTGGCCGAGACGGCGTTCATCGAGGAAAACCGCGACACGCTGGTCGGGGTCGCCCGCGCCTGGGACGCCGCGATCAACTTCATCCGCGAGAATCCCGAGGAAGGCGGCCGGATCATCGCCGAGGCCGTGGGCAGCGACATGGAGCAGTTCACCGTCGCCTTCGCGGGCGTCCACCTCTACAATCTCGAAGAGAATGTCGAGGCGCTTTCCGGGCCGTTCCAGGAGGCCTACGAGTCGATCGGCTCGATCATGGTCGAGACCAACCCGACCGACGTGCCCTCCTATCCCGCAGTGACCGATGCGCTGGACCTGTCGGTGGTCAAAGCGGCCGCCGCCGAATGAAACGTGGGTCCCTCAGGCCGTCCCTCTTGCAGTTGAGGGCCCCGGTTCCGCGCCGACTTTATGTCGGCGCGGGCATCGCGCTGCCGCTGGCGATCCTGTTCCTGTGGTGGCTGGTCACCCATCTGGGGCTGGTGCGTCCGTTGTTCCTGCCCGCGCCGCAAGCGATCCTGGCCGAGGGCTGGCGACAGATCGAAACCGGCATCCTGTGGCGCGACGCGACGGTATCGATCTGGCGCATCCTGATCGGCTGGGCGGCGGCGACGGCGGTGGCGCTGCCGCTGGGCATCCTGATGGGAAACTACCGGCTGTTCGAAGGCGCGTTCGAGCCGCTGATCTCGACCGTGCGCTACATGCCGGTGGTGGCGCTGATCCCGCTGTCGATCCTCTGGGCGGGGATCGGGGACGGGCAGAAGATTCTCATCCTCTTCATCGGGACCTTCTTCCAGCAGGTGCTGATGATCATGAACAACACCAAGTCGGTGGACATGACGCTGATCCGGGCGGCGCAGACGCTGGGCTTCTCGAACACCGAAGTCTTGTGGCGGATCGTCCTTCCGGCCTCGATGCCGATGATCTGGGACACGTTCCGCATCACCATCGGCTGGACATGGACCTATCTGGTGGTGGCCGAACTGGTCGCCGCGCAGGACGGGCTGGGCCGCCGCATCATGGATGCGCAACGCTACCTGTCGACCGAGACGATCATCTTCGGGACGATCTTCATCGGGCTGCTGGGGCTTTTGACCGACTATCTGTTCAAGCTGGGCGGCCGCCGCATGTTCGGCTGGGCCGAGGGGCAAAGATGACACCGAAACTTGCCATCAGCGGCCTGTCGATGGCCTTCGACACCGAGGCCGGTGCGCCGCTGACCGTTCTGGACCGGATCGACCTGACCGTCGCGGCCAACGAATTCGTCTCGGTCGTCGGCACCTCGGGCTGCGGGAAATCGACGCTTCTGTCGATCCTTGGCGGGCTGACGGCGCCGACGGCGGGGCGCGTGCTTCTCGACGGGGTGCCGATCACCGGCCCGGGGCGCGACCGAGGCTTCGTCTTCCAGGGCTATTCGCTGTTCGAATGGATGACGGTCGAGCGCAATATCGACTTCGCGCTTGAGAAAAGCCGCCTGAGCCGTGCCGAACGGCGCGAGCTGGTCGCGCATTTCATCCAGATCGTCGGCCTGGCGGGATTCGAGAAGGCGCTGCCCAGGCAGCTTTCGGGCGGGATGCGCCAGCGCGTCGCCATTGCCCGCGCGCTGGTCTATCGCCCCTCGGTCCTGCTGATGGACGAGCCGTTCGGCGCGCTCGACGCCCAGACCCGCGGCATGATGCAGGAACTGCTGCTGAAGGTGTGGGAAGAGCAGCGGACCACCGTGGTCTTCGTGACCCATGACGTGGACGAGGCGCTGTTTCTGGCCGACCGGGTGATCGTGATGGCCTCGCGTCCCGGGCGGATCAAGACCGACATCGCCGTCACCTTCCCGCGTCCGCGCGCCTACGATGTGGTGACCGAACCCGCCTTCGGCGATCTCAAGCGCCGCGTGCTGCACGAGATCCGCGAGGAAACGCTCAAAGTCATGGCCCAGGAACGGGCTTGATCCGAAACGCCTGATCCGAAACGAAGGAATCCGCGATGACCCGATCCCACTCGCCTGCAGCGGGGGTGGCGCTGCACGAACTTGCCCGGATGACCGCTGACGGCCGCGCCGCATTGCTGAGGCGTCCGGGACAGGATCTCGGTCCCTATGTCAAGAAGGTTCGCCCGATTGTCGAGGCCGTCCGCGACGAGGGCGACGCGGCGCTGATCCGTTTCGCCCGCGCCTTCGACGGCGCCGACCTGACGGGCGCGGATCTCATGGCGGGCAAGGCCGAGTTCGACGCGGCCTTCGACCGGATCGATGCCGCGATGATCGAGACGCTGGAATATGCCGCCGACAACATCCGCCGCTTTCATGAAACCCAGCGGCCGCCTGAAATCAGGATGACCGAAATTCGGCCGGGCGTGCTGGTGGGCGAGCGTTTCACCCCCGTCGATGACGCCGCAATCTATACGCCGCGCGGCAAGGGCTCTTTCCCGTCGATGACGCTGATGGCCTGCATCCCCGCCGTGGTGGCAGGCGTGCGCGACCTGATCCTGCTGACCCCGCCCGGACCCGACGGGCGGGTCGATCCGGCGACGCTGGTCGCCGCGCGCCTTGCCGGGGTCGAACGGGTCTACAAGGCGGGCGGCGCGGTCGCCGTCGCGGCGGCCGCCTTTGGCACCGCCACCGTGCCCCGAACCGGCCGTTTCGAGGGGCCGGGCAGCCCCTGGGTCCTGGCCGCGAAAGAGCTGCTGCGCGAGCGCATCTTCTCGCGGCTGCCCGCCGGGCCGAGCGAGAGCATCGTCCTCTCGGATGGCAGCGTCGATGCCGAAACCGCGGCCCGCGATCTGTTGATCGAGGCCGAGCACGGCCCCGACAGTTCCGCCTTTCTGGTCACATGGCTGCCCGACCATGCCGATGAGATCCTGGCCATCCTGCCCCGCCTGCTGCGCGAGTTGGCGCCGGACCGCGCCGCCTGGGTCGGCGTGGTCCTGGGCGGGAAGGCGGGCGGTGTCGTGCTGGCCCCCTCGCCCGAAGAGGCCGCCCGGTTCGTCAACGACCACGCGCCCGAACATCTTCAGATCCTGTCCCGGGCGCCCTTCGACCACCTGGGGGCGATCCGCAACGCCTCGGAGATCCTGCTGGGGCCGCTGACCGCCGGGTCCATCGCCAATTATGTGATGGGGCCCAATGCGGTGCTGCCGACCGGCGGGGCCGCGCGCTATCACTCGCCGCTCGGGGTGGCTGATTTCATGAAATCGGCCTCCCTGGGCCAGATCAACGCTGCGGGCTATTCGGAGATGGCCCGCCACACCCGGCGGTTCGCGCGCTACGAGGGCTTTGACGCACATGGCCAGGCGGTGCCGGAGGCTCGGATCCGCATTGTCGCGGCGGGGGGATAAGCTTCGGAGTGTCGGCCTGCGGCGTCCGACCTCGCGCCCAGCCGATCTCCATCGCAACCCGTGGCCATCCGATGCGAAACGTTGACGTTCGGGCCTGCCGCCTTCAGCATCGCGCAGGCGTGCAATGACGCTGCTGGCGGCGGTGAAACGCCGGGGGGCCACTCGTCATTCCAGCCAGGGGCACCAACTGGCCGCGCAAGGCCGCGGGGAGCGAAATGACGACTGTAGGAATTATCGGAGCGACCGGCTGGCTGGGATCGGCACTTGGCGCGGGGCTGCTGTCGCGCGGTCTCCTTGCGCCGCATGATCTGGTGCTTTTGAACCGAAGCGGACCGCGTCCCGATTATCACGGTTACGCGGGGGTGGCCTGGGCAAGCGATGTCGCCGATCTGGTCGCCCGGTGCGATACGGTCGTCGTGTCGGTGCGCCCCGAGGATTGGGCGGGGCTGTCCCTGCGGGCAGGGGGGCGGCTGGTCCTGTCCTTCATGGCCGGTGTCGGGGCGGGAAGGCTTGCGTCATGCGGGGGGCGGATCGTGCGCGCCATGCCCAATGCGGCGGCCGAAATCGGCGCCTCCTATTCGCCCTTCTGGGCCGATGCGGCGGTGACGGATGCGGATCGCGGTGTGGTCCGGCGCCTGCTCTCGGCCATCGGCACCACGGACGAGCTTGCCGCAGAAACCGACATCGACCTGATGACCGCCCTGCCGGGATCGGGCGCGGCCTATCCGGCGTTGATGGCGGTGGCGATGGCGGATTTCATGCGCGCGCATGGCATGTCCGAGGAGATCGCATGGCGCGCCGCCGAAGCCGCCGTCTGCGGCGGGGCGCAGCTTCTGGCCGGGCGGATCGCCGAAGCGCCCAAGCTGCTCGCCGCCTATCGCGACTATCGCGGCACCACGGCGGCCGGTCTCGATACCGCCGAGGCGGCAGGGTTCGGTCGTGCCGTCGCCGCCGCCCTTGCCGCCGCGACCGAAACCGCGCGCCGCATGGGCGCGGAGTAACCCGCCATGCCCCAGCCCCTTGCGACCCTCGACCAGGCGGAATTCGACGTGATCGTCATCGGTGCCGGAGCGGTCGGCTGCGCCAGCGCGCGGGAACTGGCCGGGCGCGGCTTTCGCATCTTGCTGATCGATCGCGGCGACATCGGCGTCGGCGCTGCGTCCCGAGTTGAACCGCGAATGGCACCTCGAAAGCGTCACCCACGCCCTGACAAGCGCAGGCCTGGCCACCAGCTTCACGGGGAAGAGAGGGAAATTAGGTCCTCAGGGTGTCCACGCCACCGCCGCTGAAACCGGCCTTCAATACCCCCTTGAAATAGCTGTCCACCAGAAATCGCACTGCCGCAATCTTTGCTGTCACGCCCTGAGCTGTCACGCCCTGAAATGTTCGGTGTCACGCTACATCCGGGATGATGGTGGGTGCGCCGGTGATGATGCTGCTGTTCGCGCAGTTCGGCAAGCGCACGGCGCTGATGGCGATCTTCACGCTGGGAGCCTGATGTCGGCGGTGGCGCCGGATTACTGGACGCTGCTCGCCTCACGCGTCGTCACCAGCCTGAACCATGGCGTGTTCCTCGGCCTCGGCTCGTTGGCCGCGGCGAGCCTGGCGCCGAAGGACAAACAGGCCAGCGCGGTCGTTACCATGTTCATGGGCCTGACCATTGCAAATGTCGGCGGCGTGCCTCTGGGGAAATGGGTCGGCCAGAGCATCGGCTGGCGTGAGGCCTTTGGCGGGACGGCGGTGTTGGGGCTGCTGACCGCCGTGCTGGGGGCCAGTGCGATGTTCGCGCTTTACACCTAAGTCGCGCCGGTGCCGAACACGCTGGCCTGGGCGTCGGGCGGCTTCGTCACGCTGGCGCGGGCGCTGATCGGGCTGGGCTTCGCCTTGGCCCACCACGGTAAAGATCAGCCAGGCGACTTGCGAGCCCAGCGAGCCCAGGTTGAAGCTCCAGAACAGCGAGGTGGTCAGCAATAGACCGCCGGTGACATTCAACGCGGTATAGCGCCAGTCCTCAAGGGGCAGGTAGCGCGACTGCAGCGATGCATAGACCAGCAGATAGAAGATGGCCCCCGAAAGACCGACAACATCCGGCGACCCCTTGGTTCGCACTCCTCCGCGCCCAAAATTCACATCTCCCCAAAGTGTTATGCGGCGCACCCCGTGGCCGGAGGCGCTTGTCCCGCGCGCCGGAATGGGAGATTTTCGCCGGGGAATTGTAAGCTCCGCCTTGTGAATGGGGGCATGATGAAATTTCATGGGCAGGCGATCCGCCACCGATGCCTCCCGGCTCCGGCGGCCCCCGCATGAAGGAAGGTTCACGCCATGCCCGGTCCGAGAGTGCCGCCGATCAATGTCCTGACCGCTTTCCAGATCGTGGCGCGCTGTGGCTCGATCTCGGCAGCGGCCGAAATGCTCGGGCTGACGCAAAGCGGGGTCAGCCGACAGATCGCACGGCTGGAGGATCACGTCGGCGCGGCCCTATTCGAGCGCACCGCCTCGGGCGTGGCGCTGAATGCGATCGGCGAGGAATACGCCTTGCAGGTCGGGCGGGCGATGGATGCGCTTTCGGTGCTGGGGGACGGGGTGCAGGGCACGCGCGACCGGGGGCGGGTGGTGCTTGCCTGCTCTCAGGGCGTGGCGGATCTATGGGTGCTGCCGCGCCTGAACCGGCTGCGTCAGGACCTGCCCTGGCTTGAGCTGAAGTTGAGGGTCGATGAGAATATCGGCCAGCTTCGCCCTGATGAATACGATCTTGCGATCTATCACCGTCCGGCCAGGACCGCCGATTTCGTGATGGAGCCGCTTGGCCCCGAAGAGATGGTCCCCGTCATGGCCCCCGGACAGCCGCCGCTGGTCGAGCGGGAAAACCCGCTGCTGTTGACCATGGAGGAAACCTTCAAGGAATGGACCGACTGGGGCAACTGGCTTTATGCCGCCGGGGTCAACCTGCCGGACACCACCATGCGCTGGAAGATGGGCAGCTACCGCCTGGCCATCGAGGCGGCGATGCAGGGGATCGGGGTCGCCATGGGGTGGACCTGGCTGGTTCAGGACCTGATCGATTCGGGCAGGCTGGCGCTGGCCCATCCTCAGCGCCTGATGGGGCCGGGCGGATATTACCTGATGCGCTCGGCCCATCGGCACCAGCGCCAGACGACGCGGCGGTTGGCGGAATGGCTATGCGACAGCAATTCCCGCCCTCTGACCGGCTGAAACCGCGGTGCTTGCACCCGGGCCCGTTTGATGAGGCCGAAACGTCACAGGGGTATGACGGAAAGTCATTTGCCCTGACGGCCCGGAATTCACAGGGTTCCTTACCGAGAGCAACGGTCCGCAGAAGACCGGTCAGACGATCCCCGAGGATCGCCGGAGCATCCGGCAGGAAAGGAACATGATGAAAGATACCCCCCGTTTTCAGATCGGGCGCCGTGGCCTTATTACCGGCGCTGCGGGCCTTGGCGCATTGAGCCTGTTGCCGCGCGGACTGGCGGCGCAAGAGGGCCCGAAGCGCGGCGGCGTGTTGCGCATGGGCATTGGCGGCGGCTCGACCACCGATGATTTCGACCTGCGCAAGCTCAATGACTGGGTGCCGGTCAACCAGGCCTATATGGTGATGAACGGTCTGGTGGAGATCGACGCCGACAATCTGGCGCAACCCGAGCTGTTCGAATCCTGGGAAGCCGCGCCGGGTGCCGTGGACTGGACCTTCAAGATCCGCCAGGGCGTGACTTTCCATAACGGCAAGACCCTGACCGCCGACGATGTGATCTATTCTCTGAACCTGCATCGGGGCGACAGTTCCTCGGCGGCGCGCTCGGTGGCCGCGGCGCTCAAGGAGGTGACGAAAGTCTCCGACAGCGAGATCCGCATCACGCTGGAAAGCGGCAATGCCGACCTGCCCTATGTCCTGTCGGATTACCATTTCCTCGTGGTGCCGGAGGGCTTCACCGACTGGGCCAATCCGATCGGCACCGGCCCCTTCCGGCTGGAAAGCGTCGAGCCGGGCGTGCGCGCGCGCTTCATCCGCAACGAGGATTACTGGAAACCGGGCTGCGCCAATGTCGACGCGGTCGAGGTGCTGGTGATCAACGATATCTCGGCGCGCACCAGTGCGCTGATGTCGGGCCAGGTCCATGCGATCAACAGCCTGGACTTCAAGACGGTGAACCTGCTTGGCCGCAACCCGAACCTCGAAATCGTCCGCTCTGCCGGGGGGCAGCATTTCACCTTCCTGATGAATTGCACCCTCGCGCCCTTCAGCGATGTCAATGTGCGCCAGGCCATCAAATATTCGGTCGACCGCGAGCAGCTTTTGCAGACCGCCCTTCTGGGCAATGGCCGGATCGGAAACGACCAGCCGATCCCCTCGAGCGACCGCTTCTGGAACAGCGAACTGCCGCAGCGCCCCTATGACCCGGACCGCGCGAAGTTCCACCTGAAGGAGGCCGGGCTCGACAGTCTCGCGGTGACGCTTCAGGCTTCGGATGCGGCCTTTTCCGGTGCGGTCGATGCGGCGGCGATCTACCGCACCGCAGCCGCCGCGGCCGGAATCGACGTGACGATCAAGCGCGAGCCCGCCGATGGCTATTGGGACAATGTCTGGATGAAGGCGCCCTTCTGCATGTCCTATTGGGGCGGGCGTCCGACGGCGGATCAGATGCTGACCATCGCCTATCAGTCGACCTCGGCGCAGAACGACAGTTTCTGGAAGAACGAGCGGTTCGACAGCCTTCTGGCCGAGGCGCGCGCCCTGCTTGAAGACGAAAAGCGCCGCGAGATCTATTGGGAGCTTCAGGCCATGATCCATGAGGACGGCGGCGTGATGATCCCGATGTTCGGCGATTATCTCGACGGCGTCTCGAAGAAGGTCCAGGGCGTGACCCCGCATCCGATGTTCAACCTGATGGGCGCACGGATGGCCGAAAAGGTCTGGCTGGAGGCATAATGGCGAAGCTGATCCTTCAGCGCCTGGGGCTGGGGCTGGTGACCCTGGCCCTGGTCTCCGTGCTGGTTTTCGCGGGAACCGAGCTTCTGCCCGGCGATGTGGCGGCCGCGATCCTGGGGCAGAATGCGACGCCGGAATCGCTGGCGGCGCTGCGCAGCGAGCTTGGGCTCGATGCGGGGCCGGTCGCGCGCTATCTGTCCTGGGCCTCGGGCTTTTTGCATGGCGATCTGGGCATGTCGTTGGCCAATCGCCAGCCGGTCGCGGATCTGCTCTGGCCGCGCTTTGCCAATACGATGGCGCTGGCGGCCTATGCGGCGGTGATCGCGGTGCCGCTGGCGGTGGGGCTTGGCATCGCCTGCGCCGCCTTTCGCGGCTCGTTCTTCGACCGGGCGGCGAATGTGGTGGCGCTGGCGACCGTGTCCTTGCCGGAATATTTCCTCGGGCTTTTGCTGATCCTGTTCCTGTCGGTGCAATGGGGCCTGTTCCCCAGCCTTGCCGACACCTGGGACGGGATGGGCCTTGGCGCCTGGCTTGCGGCCACGACGCTGCCGATGCTGGTCCTGGTGCTGGTGACCGTGGCGCAGATCATGCGGATGACCCGGACCACGGTGTTGGCGGTGATGGACCAGCCCTATATCGAGACGGCGTTCCTCAAGGGCATGCGGAACGGCCGCGTCGTGCTGCGCCATGCGGCGCCGAATGCGGCGGCGCCGATCATCAACGTCGTCGCCTTCAACATCACCTATCTGATCGCGGGCGTGGTGCTGGTCGAGGCGATCTTCAACTACAACGGCCTGGGCCGGTTCATGGTCGATGCGGTGTCCAAGCGCGATCTGCCGATGGTGCAGTCGGCGGCCATGGTCTTCGCCGCTGTCTATGTGATCCTGAACATGATAGCCGATATTTCCGCCATCGCCCTGAACCCCAGACTGCGCCACCCCCGCGCGAAAGAGGCATAGGACCATGGCGTTCACATTCTTCGGGCGGCGTCTGCCGCTTTCGGCGGCATTCGGCCCGCTGGTCATCGCCGCCACGCTGTTCCTGTTTCTGTTCGGGCCGCTGATCGCCCCCTATGGCCAGGAAGAGGTCGTCGGCATGCCCTTCGACACGCCTTCGGCGGCCCATCCCTTCGGGTTGGACCAGAACGGGCGCGACATGCTTTCGCGGCTGTTCTGGGGCGCGCGGATGTCGATCGGCGTGTCGCTGGCGGCGGTGGTGATCTCTTTCGCGATCGGCGTGCCGCTTGGCTTTCTGGCCGCGCTGCGTGGCGGCTGGCCGGATGCGGTTGGCGCCAGGCTCGTCGATGTGGTGATGAGCGTTCCGGTCCTGATCTCGGCGCTGGTGGTGTTGCAGGCGCTCGGGTCGAGCCTGCCGGTGCTGATCGGGACCATCGCGCTTCTGGACAGCACCCGCGTCTTCCGCCTGGCGCGGATCGTGGCCCAGGGCATCACCGTCATGGAATATGCCGAGGTCGCCCGCCTGCGCGGCGAAAGCACATGGTGGATGATCCGGCGTGAGATCCTGCCCAATGCCCTGCCGCCGCTGATGGCGGAATTCGGTATGCGGTTCTGCTTCACCTTTCTCTTCGTCGCGGGGCTGTCCTACCTGGGCCTTGGCGTGCAGCCGCCCTTCGCCGACTGGGGGGGCATGGTGCGCGACAACCAGCAGGGCATCCTCTACGGGCTTTATGCCCCGCTGTTTCCCGCCGGGGCCATCGCGCTTGTCACCATCGGCGTGAACCTCGTGGTGGATCAGGCGCTGGCGGGTCGCACCGCCTGGCAGGGAGAGAACAGATGATGGCAACCGCGACCACATCCCCCGTGCAAGTGCTGGAAATCCGCGACCTGCGGGTCGAGGCGCCGGGCGGGGCCGTGCTGCTTCACGGCGTCTCGCTCGACCTGGCCCCGGGCGAGGTGCTGGGGCTGATCGGCGAATCCGGCGCCGGAAAGTCGACCATCGGCCTTGCCGCCATGGGCTACGGGCGCGGCGGTTGCCGCATCACCGGCGGCGAGATCCGCCTTGTCGGGACCGAGCTGCGCAGTGCCGGCCGGGCCCGGCGCGAGGAACTGCGCGGCACCCGCATCGCCTATGTCGCGCAAAGCGCGGCGGCGGCGTTCAATCCGGCGATGCGGCTGGACAGCCAGATCCTGGAGGTGCCGCTTCAGCACCGCCTGATGCCCGAGGCCGAGGCCCGCGCCTGGATGGTGGAGCTCTTCACCGCCCTGCAACTGCCCTCGCCCGAGACCTTCGGCGCGCGCTATCCGCATCAGGTTTCCGGCGGGCAGTTGCAACGCGCGATGATCGCCATGGCCATGGCCGGAAAGCCCGATATCCTCGTGCTGGACGAGCCGACCACCGCGCTGGACGTGACGACGCAGATCGAGGTTCTGGCGCTCTTGCGCGAGGTGATCCGGCGCTATGGCACGGCGGCGCTCTACATCACCCACGACCTTGCGGTGATCGCGCAGATCGCCGACCGGCTGATGGTCTTGCGCCATGGCCGCGAGGTCGAGCTTGGCACCACCGAACAGGTGCTGGAGGCGCCGCGCGCTGAATACACCCGCCAGTTGGTGGCCGAGCGGCGCGAAAGCCTGGGCCAGGCCGAAGCCGTGCATCACACGACCGGCGAGCGGTTGCTTGAGGTCGCCAATGTCGATGCCTTCTACGGTCAAAGCCAGGTGCTGCACGATGTCTCTCTGTCGCTGGCACGGGGCGAGACGCTCGCGGTGGTCGGTGAAAGCGGCAGCGGCAAGTCGACGCTGGCCCGGCTGATCGCGGGGCTGCTGCCGCCAACGGCCGGATCGGTGCGCTTCGGCGCGGCCGACCTGCCTGCAGGCTTCAGGGCGCGCGGACGCGAGGAATTGCGCCGGGTGCAACTGGTCTATCAACTGCCCGATGTCGCGCTGAACCCGCGCCAGACGGTGGCCGAGGCGATCGGGCGGCCGCTCGCGCTGTTCCGGGGGCTGAAGGGGCGCGCGCTTCGCGATGAAACCGCGCGGCTTCTGGACCTCATCGGTCTGCCTGCGGATTTCGGGGCGCGCCTGCCCTCGGCCCTGTCGGGCGGGCAGAAGCAGCGGGTCTGCATCGCCCGCGCCCTTGCCGCCGAGCCTGAACTCCTGATCTGCGACGAGGTGACCTCGGCGCTCGACCCGCTGGTCGCGGAAGAGATCCTGAAGCTTCTGCGGCGCCTGCAACAGGATCTGGGGATGACCTATCTGTTCATCACCCACGACCTGTCGGTCGTCCGGCGCCTGGCCGACCGGGTGATGGTGATGAAACAGGGCCGCGTGGTCGAGACGGGTGAAACCGCCGCGCTTTTCGACAGCCCCGCCGATGCCTATACTCGCCGGTTGCTCGACGCCGTGCCGCAACTGCGGCGCGACTGGCTCGATGCCGTGATGGCCGCTCGCCAGGGCGGCTGATCGCCCGGCCTCTCACGATTTTCCGCCGGGGGACAATCGCCCCCCGGCCCTTTCCAAACCCTTCGGAGGGCAGGATGACCATTGAAGTGATCGAACATACCTGGATCGCGATGCGCGACGGCACCCGCCTGAGCGCCCGCATCTTCCTGCCCGAAGGGGCGCGGTCCCATCCGGTGCCCGCCGTGCTGGAATATATCCCCTATCGCAAGCGCGACGGGACCCGTGGCCGGGACGAGCCGATGCACGGCTATTTCGCGCAGAACGGCTATGCCGCCGTGCGGGTCGACATGCGTGGCGCGGGCGATTCCGAGGGCCATCTGGCCGACGAATATCTGTTGCAGGAACAGGACGATGCGCTTGAGGTGATAGACTGGATCACCGCGCAGGACTGGTGTTCGGGCAATGTCGGCATGATGGGCAAAAGCTGGTCGGGCTTCAACTGCCTGCAAGTCGCCGCTCGCCGCCCGGCGGCATTGAAGGCGGTGATCTCGGCCTATTCGACCGACGACCGCTTCCGCGACGACATCCACTACATGGGCGGGTGCCTGCTGAACGACAACCTCTGGTGGGGCTCGATCATGCTGGCATATCAAAGCCGCCCGCTCGACCCGGTGATCGCGGGCGAAGGCTGGCGGGACCGCTGGCTTGAGCGGATCGAGCGGCTGCCCTTCTTCCCCGCGCTCTGGACCGCGCATCAAAGCTATGACGCATATTGGAAGCACGGCTCGGTGCAAGAGGACTGGTCGGCGATCCAGTGCCCGGTGATGGCGATCGGCGGTTGGACCGACAGCTACACCAACACCGTGCCCCGCCTTCTGGAAAACCTTCAGGTGCCCAGTCTTGGCATCATCGGGCCCTGGGGCCACATCTACCCGCATGACGGTGTGCCCGGCCCGGCCATCGGCTTTCTGCAAGAGGCGGTGCGCTGGTGGGACCACTGGCTGAAGGGCATCGACACCGGCATCATGGCCGAACCGAAGCTGCGCGCCTATGTCAACGATCCGGTCCGGCCCCTGGGCACACGCATCGACCAGCCCGGTCGCTGGGTGGGCGAGGCGCAATGGCCCAGCCCCGCGATCCGGCCCCGCAGGCTGCACCTGACCGCGACGGGCCGCCTGGCCGACACCCCCGCGCCGGGGCCCGCGCTGAACATCCGCTCGCCGCAGAACCATGGCCAGGCGGCGGGCGAATGGATGGGCACCGGCTGCGCGGGCGAGATGCCCACCGATCAGCGGCTGGACGACGGCGGTTCGCTGAACTTCGACCTGGAGGTTCAGGGCGAGGGCTTCGAGATCCTCGGTGCGCCGGAACTGCTGCTCGACCTCGCCTCGGATGCGCCGGTGGCGCAGGTCGCCGTGCGGCTTTGCGACGTTCTGCCCACCGGCGAGGTGCTGCGCGTCAGCTATCAGGTGCTGAACCTGACGCATCGTGATGGCCACGAACATCCCGAGCCGTTGGCGCCAGGGCAAAGCTATCCGGTCAAGGTCACGCTTTCGGCCTGCGGTCACCGTTTCCTGCCGGGCCACCGGCTGCGCGTCTCGGTGGGCACGGCATATTGGCCCGCCGTCTGGCCCGCGCCCCATGCCGCGACGCTGACGATCCGGCCCGAAGGGTCAAAGCTCGTTCTGCCGGTGCGCGACCTGTCGCTGCACCAGACCGAGGTGTCCTTCCCCCCTCCCGCGCATGGGCCGATGACGCCGATGACCCAGGTCGATCCGGGGCGGGTGGGCCGCTGGTCGTCGTTCGACCATCTGACCGGGGTCGCGACCTATGTGACCGAAGGCGAGGGCGGGCTGTTCGGCGAGGGGATCGTGCGTTTCGACGAGATCGACACCACCCTCGCCCATAACCTGCGGCGCGAGCTGACGATCCGGCCCGACGATCCGCTTTCGGCCCGCTATGTGCTGACGCAAAGCTACGAGATGGGCCGCGAGAGCTGGCTGACCCGTGTCGAGACGGTGACCGAGATGACGTCGGACGCCGGGTTCTTCCACCTGAAAGGCAGCCTTGTCGCCTTTGAGGGCGAGGCCCGGGTCGCCGCGCGGGAATGGTCGGAAACGATCCCGCGCAATCTGATCTGAGCCCCTTCGCCGCCTTGGGTGCGACCGTCTCGCGAAGGCCGTGACCACACGGATTTCCCAAGCCGGACGACCGTATCGCCGATCGCCGCCTCGGTGATGCGGGTGATGGTATAATCATCGGGCTGGTTGAACGATCCCATCACTGGGATGTTCAGCCTGCGCTGTTGCAGTTGGGTGGGCAGGCTGGCGTTGATCTCGGGCAGGTGGAGGCTCAGCAGTGCATCAGGAAGGGCGGGGCGGTCAGTTTCGTGCGGCTCTTGTCGGTGTTGAGTTTCGCGCGCGGCTCCTCCAGCGCGGTGACGTCGATTTCCTCGACGCTGGAGATATGCGGGACATTGCGATTGGCGAGCGACATGCGCTCGGCGATCTTGCGGCGCAGGCCGATGAACTTAACCTCGGTCACTTCGGTATTCGGGCGGCCTAGGGCGGGGCCGGGCGATGCCCCGCCGCCTGCGAAATATCGGTCCAGATCCTCATGCGTGATTTGCCCAGCGGGTCCGGTGCCATGGGCGCGGCGCAGGTCGATTCCGGCCTCGCGCGCCCTTGCCCGCACGGCGGGCGAGGCTAGGGGCTTTTCGCCCTCTGGGCGAGGGGCACCAGAGGAGGCGGGGCGGCTGATGGCCGGTTTCGGCGCCTCCGCGGGTTTCACCGGCACCGCCACTGGTGCTGGTGCAACAGTTTCAACGACAGGCGCAGCTTCGGGTTGCGCCGGGCCTGCGGCCAGATTGCGCTCGCCCGCCACCTCCAGCCGGATCAGTTCCGACCCGACCGCGATCAGCGTACCGATCTCGCCGCCCAGCGAGAGGACGCGCCCGGTGACGGAACTCGGGATTTCGACCGTCGCCTTGTCGGTCATCACGGCGGCAAGGGGGTCATCCTCGCGCACCTTGTCGCCGGGCTTGACCATCCATTCGAGCAGTTCGGCCTCGGCGATGCCCTCGCCGATGTCGGGCATGCGGATTACATAGATAGCGGTGCCGACAATGCCCTGCTTGCTGATCGGGCTGTCGAAGCAGCGGGGGGTGCCGTATTTCTGTTGCTGGCCAACGGTTGCGCGGAAGACGCCGACGAAATAGCCGCCATCCTGGCCGAAGACCACGACACGCTCGTTGCGCGCCATCGCCACATCCATCGCGTCGCAGATAGCCTCGATCATGCTCATCTGCACCATTTCAGCATCCCAGCTCCTGGCGTTGGCGGATCAGATGCTGCGGCATCTCGGCATAGGCATGCTCGAACATCGAGCTGACGGGCGATTGCGCGCCCGAGCGCAGGGTGCCGATGGCGGCGGCCTCTTTCTGCACTGCCATGACTTCGGCCATGATCTCGGCCTCGGCCTGGGCGTGGTGTTCCTGGGACCAGATGCCCTTGCTGATGAGGAAGGTCTTGAACCGCTCTATCGGGTCGCCGAGCGGCCAGGCCGCCGCCTGCAAGGCCGGGTGATGGGCCGAAGAGTCGTCGGTGGCGCAATGGGCACCGCTGCGATAGGTCACATATTCGATCAGCACCGGGCCATGGTTCAGCCGCACCCGCTCTGCCGCCCATTTCCCCGCCGCATAGACGGCGAGGTAGTCGTTGCCATCGACCCGCAGCGACGGGATGCCGTAGCCATGGCCACGCGCCGCGAAGGTCTCGGACTGCCCCCGCGCAATGCCCTAGAAGGTCGAGATCGCCCATTGGTTGTTGATCACGCTCATGATCACCGGCGCCTGATAGGCCGAGGCGAACAGCAGCGAGGTCGGGAACTCGCCTTCGGCCGTGGCACCGTTCCCGATCCGGAAGGCCGCGATCTTCGTGTCATTCATGATTGCCGAGGCCATTGCCCAGCCCACCGCCCGGGTGCATTGCGTGCCCATATTGGCCGAATGCGAGAAGAAGCCGCGCTCCAGCGAGGCGTAGCAGACCGGAAGCTGTCGGCCTTTGATCGGGGCGTCGGTGTTGGAATAGATCTGGTTGACCATCTTCAGAAGCGGATGGTCGCGCCCGATCAGCAGCCCCGCCTGACGGAAGTAGGGATAATTCATGTCGCCCGGATCAAGCACCTGCGAAAAGGCGCAGGAGATCGCCTCCGTCCCGACATGCTGCATGTAGAACGAGGTCTTCTGTTGGCGCTGCGCGATCGGCATCCGCGCATCATAGACCCGCAGCGTCAGCATATGGCGCAGCCTCCTGATCAGCGCCTCCTCCGGCAGATCCGGCGCCCAGGGGCCGCTCGCCCTGCTTTCGTCACCCGGGACGCGGATCAGCGTGAAAGCCAGATCCCGGAGCGATTTCTGCTCCTCGTCGGCCGCGGGACGTCGGACCGATCCCGCCTTGGGCACATCCAGCCATGAGAAGTCGGGGTCATGTCCCGGGCGCGCGCCCGGCTATTGCACCGTGAGCAGCAAAGCACTTCCGTTCTATGAAAGTCCCCCCCCCTCCGACAGCACATGATAAATCTGTGCGCTCACAATTGTATTCGCATTGTAACTTATATCATGATCCGCCAACGCGTTTTCGAGTGGAACCATCCGATGCGGGGCCTTCACGGCCTTGTCGTGAAAGTCGGCGGGCGCGTCCTTTTCCCGGTTGGGCCCAGGTTTCGCGTTCGATCATAGTGGCGCCGAACGCATGGATGCGGCCGAGCCCGTCAGGGCCAGGACCCAGCATCGCTCGACTCGGTTGGGCGAAAGTGGAGCGGGCTTGCACTCAACACTCCGCCCCGCCTTATACGCCTAAGCGTGGAGGCAAGGCAGGAGATCCTTCCCGGTGGGCAGGGGTTTTGCGGCTTGACCCACCGGCGCGATCCGACGAAGATTTATCGCAAGTCGGTCCCGACCTTGATCAAAGCTGCGATACGGGCTCAGATTATGGGGCCGGAACCTGGGGCAGGACCCGGACAGCGGCCACAGACCGGAGTAATCGCCTTCAGGCCCTCTCTCGCCACAGGACCTCTTCGCCCATGAGCATCCCATCTTCGATACTCTCGCGCTTTCTGTGTTCCGGCCTTGCTGCGGCTGTCCTTCTGGCGCCGCTTTCGGCGCCCGCCCGGGCCCAGGGCGTGACATCCGCCGGTTGGCGGGCAGTGCTTTCCGAAGCGGGCTGCCCCGCCCCGGATCTGGGCAACCGTTCTGCGGACATGCCCTGGAGCCCGGACCAGATACTTGTCCTTGCCCTTGGGTTCGAGGAGATATCGGTCGTTGAACTCGACCGGCGCTCACAGATCGGGCTGCTGCCCTATGTCGAGACCGGCAAGCGGATCTCGGATCTCGACAATGCGGCCGCTGTCACCGACAGGCTGCTGTCGGATATGCCCGCCGCCGAGGGCAAGTTGCGCGAGGCCGCCGGGCGGTTCGGCGCGGAATTTTGCGCCCTTGCAAGGATCATCGGGCAGGAAAGCCTTGAATCGCGCTGGCGCGGCCAGCAGGGATACAGCCGCCTCTACGGCCCGGACAAACGGGTCGCACAGCATTTCCTTGCCGCGAACGGTTGCAAATCCTTCGACGATTCCGGCGTTTTCAGCGATTTCGACCGCGAAGCCTGGAACAGGGCGGTGGAAGGGCCGCTGCCGGACCTCGTGCTGGGCGAGGGAAGTGCGCCCGCGCCTGCCGCCATCCTTGAATTCGCCGCCCATGGCTTTCCCGGCCTGGCCTGCGGGCCCGGCGCGGGCGCTCCGCTGCACGCCGCCCTGCTGCTGGAACTGGCCGACGATTGCAGCTACTGGGACCGGGGGGCTGTGCCGCGCGGCATCGGCGCGTTCCTTGTCGAGGCGCTGGCCGAGGAACGCGACATCGGTGCGGTGATGCGCGGGCTCAACGGGCTTTGCGGCGATCACGGCCTCCATTCGGGGCTTGATCTCGCGTCGCAACTGGCGCTGGACAGCGGCGTCCATATGCTGCCGACATGGGCCGGAGAGATTTCCGAACTCGCGGAACTGACGCTGAGGATGGCCGATTTTCTGGCCGCCGCCTTGCCCGATCAGACCGATCCGCCCCGTTTGCCCGAGGCCGACTCTCTATTCAACCACGCCGCCCGGCTGATCGAGCGTCCGGGTCAGGCCGATCCGGGCGAGGCCGAATTCGCTGCCCGGGTGATTCTGCCGCTGGTCGAAACCCGGCTGACCGGGGATTCCTGGTTCCGGCCCCAAGGTGTCCTGTCGCACCTGAGCCTGCACCCCGGCCTGCCCGCAGATCTGCGGGCGGATTTGGAGCGCGCGGCGCTGACCTCGGGCCTGTGGCTGCGCGACCCGGGGCTGGTGGCCCGAGCGGTGGATGGCGCGATCGCGGGGCAGGACGACAGTACAGACGCCATCTTCGTCGCGCGCCGACTGGGCGAGGCGATCAGCCAACTGATCTCGGCCCCCTGGCGGCCGTTCGATCCCGGGGCCGAGGCCGAGGCCTCCGGCGGGTTCGGCTTGCAGGACAGCGGGTTGATCCGCCCCGACATGACGGTGTTGTTCGAGGGGGTGCCGCTTCTGGCCAATCTGGCCAGGCTCGTCGCCGTCCGGCCCGAGGCTTCGGACGCGATCCTTGCCCTGGGCGATCCCGGGCTTGACCTCGCGCTGGCCTCGGCACTGCTCGAGGGGCATTCCGGCCAACCGCGCAGCCCCGGACTGACCGGCCTTGCCCTGCGCCATATGCGGGCCTCGGCCGAGGGCGGCAATTCCATGGCTGCGTTGCGCCTCGCGCAGATGATCGAAAGCGGGCTTGGCACAGTGCCCGACCCGGCTGCCGCCCTGCCTTGGTATGAGGCCGCCGCCCGGGGCGGCCAGCCCGAAGGCGAGATCGCGCTGGCCCGTGCCACCGAAACCGGAGCGGGCCGCGACCCCAACCCGGAAGCCGCACTTCGCCACTATGCCCGCGCCTTCGGGATCACCGGGCCGCATCGCCCCGATCCGGCCAATGCGGCCGCGCTCAGGATGCGGCTCGTCCTCGGCTTAGGCGTTTTCGGCCAGCCCGCTGGGCAGGAGATGGAAGTCGCTCTGCAGCGCCGGGTGCTGGCGCTTGGCGAGGAAGAGCCCTGGCGCCAGATCGAGACCGCCTATCGCATCGCGCTGGATCACCTGTCGAGTGCCTCGGGCCTTGCGCCTGATCCGGGCCGGGCGGTGGACTGGCTGCGGATCGCCGCCGCCATGGATCTGGCGACATGGCAGGAGGCGGCTCAGAGCGAATGGACAGACGCGGAAGCGCCGCCACGTCCCCGGCATGAGGCCGCCATCCTGCTGGCGCAGATCCTGGCGGCCGAGCCCGACCTGGCCGCCCGCCCGATGCCTGCGGGCCTCGCACCCGCAGACATCGGCCTTGACGAGGTGATCCGGGCGCAGCCCTTCCCGCCCGGCGGGTCGAGGGCCGACCCGCCCCCTTGGGCGCTCTGCGCCGACAGCCTGCATCCCGAAATCGGCGATTGCGCCGATGCGGCCGCCCGGGCCGCCACGGGCGCGCATGGCCCCGACCCGATGCGCGCCGCGCTTGACTGGCTGCGCGACCGTGCCGCCGAAGAGGCCTCCGAACAGCGCAGCTCGGGCTACCTGGCCGCGCATCGGGTCGAGGCGGGCTATGTCGAAAGCGGCTATGTCTCGATGCGCCGCGAGGCCTGGGCCAGCGCGGCACTGGCCCAGGTCCTGGCCTTCTGGGGCGACTGGCAGGGCGCGCAGGAGGCCGCGCGTCCCTTCCCTTGGCTGCCGCTTCATCCCGCTTTCGCACCGCGCGAAGACCAGTTCCGCCGCCTCGCCTCGCGTGCGGTCGAGGGTCGTGCACCCGCCGGATGGCCCGAGATCCTTGCCACGCTTGAGGTTTTCGCAGCCCGGGGCGATGCGCAATCGGCCGAGATCCTGGATCTGGCCGAGGCCATGGCGGGCGACAGCAGCGGCGAGGGGGTCGCCGAAGCACCCGCCGCCGATCTCGACGCCGCGCGCGAAACCTTCGCTATCGCCGAACCGCTGGGCCAGGGCAGCGCCGGCCTTGCCTGGGCCGCGCGCCGCCTTGCGCCGCTTGAGGCTGCGGCGGGCAATGGTGCTCGGGCGGTCGAGCTGGAGTTGATCGCGCTGAACACCGATCTGGCCCGCGCCGGGATCGACAGCCTGCTGCACGGGCCGCTTCCGGGCGACCTGACCCGGATCTGTGGCTGGTCGCGCGCTTCGGAACGATTGTTCGCCATCGGCGAGAATGCCCTTGCGCTGACGCTGGCGGAACTGGCGGTCAACCGGCTTCAGGCGCTGCGCGCCGGGCTGACAGGCCTGCCCGAATCGCTGCAACTGTGCTTCCGCGACCAGGTCAGCGACCATTACCGCTGGCTGGCCGGGCTTTACATCGACGCCGACCGCCATGCCGAGGCCGACCATGTGCTGATGCTGCTGAAGGATTTCGAGACCTACCGCTTCGTCGGCAACGACGCCGATTTCGGCCCCCGGGCCGCCGAGATCCTGGCGCCCCATGCCAATGAAGCTGCGGTGACCGAGGCGCTGTCCTTGGCCACCCCGACGGTCACCGGCCAGTCGATCCGCCGCCGCGAACTGCTGCTTGCGCGCCGTGACGCCCCGCTTTCGGCAGCCGAGACCACCGAGCTTGAGGCGCTTGAGGCCAGCCTCGGTGCCGCCGCCAAGGCGCGCGAGGCCACGATCACCGCCCTGGTCGAGGCCGCCAGCGCCATCGGCCGCCCCGGCAGGGGCGACGATCTGATGACGGGAAAGACCATCAAGCGCCACCTGCGCGCCCTGGGCGAAGGCAGCCGCGCCGCCGCCATCCAGTATGTGGTGCTGGATGGCCGTATCGGCATCGTTCTGACCACGCCCGTCTCGCAGCAGGCTTTCGTCGTCGACCGGCTGGGCGATGACCGGCTCGACCCCGGGAGCCTTGCCCGCGCGGTAGAGGACTTCCGTGCTGCGCTGACCGATCCGCGCCGCGACCCGCGACCTCCGGCGCGGATTCTGCACAACCTTCTGCTGCCGCCGGAGTTGCGCGCCGAACTGGCGGCGGGCGGGATTGACCGGCTGGTCCTCTCGCTCGACGGGCCGCTGCGCTATGTTCCGGCGGCGGCGCTGCATGATGGCGAACGCTGGCTGATCGAGGATTTCACCCTGTCCCATGTCACCGGCGCCCCGATGGCCGAACGTGACGCCGACCTGGCTGAATTCGCCGGTTTCGGCGTCACCCGTGCGCTTGGCGGCCTGCCCGCGCTGCCGGGCGTGGCCGAGGAACTGGCCCGCATCTCGGGCCCCGAGGGCCCAGGGCTTGAGGCCAGGGTCTGGCTGGATGAGGCATTCACCCGCGACAGCCTCGCCTCGGCGCTGTTCTTCGGCGACGGCTTTTCCGAGGATCTGGGCATTCTGCATCTTGCCTCACATTTCAAACTGGGGCGGACGGAAGCGGAGTCCTTCCTTTTGATGGGAGATGGTTCCATGCTCTCGGTGGCGGAACTGCGGGCGGGCTTCGGCTCGGACCTGGATTTCAGCGAGTTGGGCCTGCTGACGCTTTCGGCCTGCGAGACCGGCTATGGCCTTACCGGCCCGGGGGGCAACGGCGGCGAGGATGGGGCGGAGCTGGAAAGCTTCGCCGCCGTTGCGCAGGGTGCCGGGGCGCGGGCGGTGGTGGCGACGCTCTGGCCGGTGAACGATCGTTCGGTGGCCGAGGTGATGGCCGGTTTCTACCGCAACGCCTTTGCCGCCAAGGGCGCGACCGACGGCGGCGATCTGGCCCGCGCGCTAGCCCTGACGCAGCGAGATTTCCTTTCGGCCGCCACGGTGCCGCCCCCTGATTCGTCGGAACGCGCGGCGGTGGCGCTCGACCCGTCCGAGGGCGGAGAAGCGGCGAGCGGCGCGCCGTCGATGCCCGGCTACAGCCATCCCTATCACTGGGCCGCGATCGTGCTGATGGAGGGCGCGGGATGAAACGCATGACTCAGATCACGGCGGCGCTCGCAACCCTGGCAGCCGCGCTGGCGCCCGCCGTATCCCATGCCCAGGCCGCATGTTTCGCCCTGGAGCTGTCCCCGGGCGCCCCGCCCCATCCCGGTGGCCTTGCCGAATTAACATGGTCCGAAAGCGGCGATTTCGACCTGACCTTCCCCGGTGCGCCAACCGCGGTCTTCAACGGCCATTGCGCGCTCGGCCCTGATGGCCGGGCGCATTGCTCGATCAATTGCGACGGCGGCAACCTCTACCTGACGCGGAACGAAACCGGGATCGAGATGGATTTCCGCGGCTTTCGGCTGGAATCTCTGCGCTTCGACTCCATCGCTTTCGGGATCGAACAATGGGATGCCGACGGTCTTTCGGTTAGCGGGCGCTTTGATCTGCGCCCCGCTGCGCCCGGGACCTGCGCCGCCCTCGCTCGCCGCCGCCCGGAGCTGACGCTGGAACCCGGCGATTATTCCGCCACCGTCGAGCGGGTGGAACGCGCGCTGGCGCTTTCGGGCCAGTTCGCCGAGGCCCCCGACTGGCTCTATACCGCCGCCACCGCCGAGGCGGTCCGGCGTTTCCAGATCGAAATGGGGATCGAGGCCGACGGGCGGGTCGATCCCGCATTGCTGCGGCTGCTCGGGGTGCGGGTCAGCTATGGCAGTGGTGGCTGCTGAGCGACGATCCCTCCCATGGGGGGCGACTACCCGTCCCCTTTGCGCCAAGGGCTGGATATGGGTGCTTTTTCTTTCCCGTGCGGGTTTATCCCACGGCTTGGGTGGCGGGTTATGCCGCCCGCAGTGAGGCTGTTCGGTGCGACGGCACGGATCTGGAACCCGGCGTCCTGACGATTGTAGTCAGGCGCTGGTCCGGCAATGTCGTGCCGTGCGACCTTGTTTCGATGCGAGTTCGGAAACCCCTCTCAATCCAGAACCGTCACTCCCGAACCTTCAGCTCACAGACCGACAGTCAGACTCAGAACTTCGGTAACGGGGACGTCTCAGTCAAGGGATTTCGTCTTCTTCAAGGGCACCTGCACCCGCGGGATCTACGACGGTGAGGCTTGGCCGCCACGGGTCCGAGGCCAGGCCGGACGAAGACGGCGGTGGAGACCATCTTCACCGGCAAGGAACGTCTCTACAATCGTCGTTTCCTGCAGATGGCCGACCATTATCTGGTCGAACCTGTCGTCTGCACCCCAGCCGCGGGCTGGGAGAAGGGCCAGGTGGAAAGCTAGGTGGAAAGCCAGGTTGGCACGGTCCGCCAGCGGTTCTTCTGCCCCCGCGTCGGGGTCAAGAGCTACGAGGAACCGAATGCCTGGCTGCTGGACAAGTGCATCGCGTCGGCGAGGAGCAGCAAGCATCCCGAGCTGACGGACAAAACCGCCTGGCAGGCCTTCCAGGTGGAGGGCATGCACCGCCGCTGGTTCGAGGTCAGGCCCGACGGCGACCGCACCTTGTCCCCTATGCGGGGCGCTTCGACGGATTCCATTCGTTGCCTGCGCACTCGACCATTGTTCTCGAACCAATGGCGAACAAGGTCTCGTATGTCGAAGATCTGTCTCCTGCGCTTCGACAACAACAAATACTCGGTCGCGCAACGGCTGTCGGGCGGCAGGCCGAGATCACGGCCTATGTCGAGCGGATCGAGATCCGGCAGGAGGGCCGACTGGTCGGAGACCACCCGCGTCACTTCGGCCGGGACCGGACAATCTACAATCCCTGGCACTATTTGCCTGTTCTGCTTCGCAAACCCGGGGCTCTGCGTAACTGCGCGCCGTTCAAGGACTGGGGTCTGCTCGGCGCCCTCAAGCAGAGCCGCCGCAAGCTGCGGGGGTCGGCGGATGGCGACCGCCAGATGGTGAAGATCCTTGGCGCCGTGCTGGCGGAAGGGCTGCCCGCAGTGCAGAAAGCCTGTGCCGAAGGCCTTCCCGCAGGGCGTCCACTCTGCCGATCCTCAGCCATCGGGCTCGAACCGATAGCGCTGCGATGGCTCGACGTCGAAACCGGAAACGACAGTTGGCGTATCAAAACACGAGCCTGAATGCCCTGCAAAACGCAGGCCCGCGTCGGCCGCGCCGGTTGCAAAGCTACGCCGCTACCGGCTTGCTCACCCGGGCGCCAGAGGCCGAACTTTGGGGCCCCGATCAGGGGCGGCGCCATTCAACGCCGATTGACAGGCTGCGCCTTTGCCGACCTGCCGCCACAGGAAACGGGTTTGATATCCAGTAGCGCCGTGCCATCAAGGCAATCGAGGGGACCGACGACAAGGATATGCCCCTCGACTCCGATCAGAGGCACCCGCGACAGTGCCACCGGATTGGGCCGATGCGGAGAGCGCATGGCGAAAACACCGCGCTCGACACCGTCATGCGGGCTGACCGAGCGGAACACTTCGCGCGGCGCGCGGTCGAACCAGTAGAGGAGATCCAGTTCGGGCGCCGCCAGAGCATGAAGCCCTTCGGCATGTTACGGCAGTATTTCCAGACGCGCTTCCTACCCACCCCGTCCCGGGCCACTCAGGCAATCCGCCAGCATTCTCCACGGGGTGCGGATCTGGCCAATGGGCCGCAAAAGGATGGGTGCACTCATGGCTTTGCAGCCCGGCCGCGCAACAGAGACTGTGCGGTATAGACAAGGATCGCGGCCCCGACCGCGCCCGCCACTGCCACCAGCAAGAGCACGATCACATCAATCGGGCCACCAATGTCGCGAAAGCCCGAACTGGTCACATTCTGCACGAACAGCACCGCTACTATGGCGCCGAACGGCATGGCAACCTGCGCCCAGAGGAATTTGCGCCAGGACACCGCCCGATCCCGGATCAGCACATAGATATAGGCCGCCGTCACCAGAACGGCAGCGGCCACCATCCCCCAGAAAAGGCCGCGCCCGAAGATTTCCTCGAACACCGCGATCATCGTTGAAAATGTCAGTTCCTGCATGATCCCCTCCCCCTCAGGCCTTGCCGCGCAGCATGGCGTTATATGTGGCCTTCAGCGCCACCTCCTTCATCAGCCAACTGATCCACAGCTCCTCCAATGGCGCGATCAGACCGGGGAAGGATGGCACGAGGTTGTTGTGATAGTCGAACTCGACCAGCATTGCCTTCCCGACCCGCGTGATCATCGGACAAGAGGTATAGCCGTCATAGACCGCCGTGCCTTCCTTGCCCTGAATGGCGGCGATCAAATGATCCTCGACCACCGGCACCTGCCATTTCACCGATGCGGCGGTCTTGCCCTTTGGCACCCCCGCCACATCGCCTAGCGCAAAGATCTCGGGATAGCGCAGATGGCGCAGGGTATTCATGTCGCATTCGACCCAGCCCTGATCAGTCCATTTATCCGCCCAGGACAGGCCGGATTGGCGGATCACCTCAGGCGCGCGCTGCGGCGGGATGACGTGCAGATAGTCATAGGGCATCTCAGTAGTGGAGTTCACCACGGCGCCCGTCCCCGGATCGGTGGTCACGGTGGCAAAGGTCGCCCGCTTTGCCCCGGCATCAATGGCGGTCAGGGTCTGGCCGTAATGCGGGGTGATCTTGCGCTCACCGAACAGCATACGCACCTTTTCCGAGACGATCGGCACCGAGAACAGCACCTGCTGTGGGCAGGCGTAATGGGTTTCGTATTTGCCCTTCGCATCGCCACGACTGGCGATGTCGTCGATCAGGAACGTATGTTTCAGCGGCGCGCCGGCGCATTTCATCTCGGTCGCCGGACGGGTGAAGAGACCCACGCCGCCTTCCTCGGTGAACCTCTGCGCGGCCTGCCATGTCTTCGCGGCGTGTTCCGGCCCGGCATAAAGCGCGCCGATGCCGTTCTGCCCGACCATATCCAGCGAAAAGCCGTCGATGGCGTCATGGTCAAGTACAAGGCCGGGCGCGACCACCAGGAAATCATAGTCCAGCCGCTGGCCGCTTTCCGTCGAGACGGTCTTTGCCAGCGGATCGATTGCAGCGGCCCTCTCTGCAATCAGCGTCACGCCTTGCGGCAGCCAGTCGGTGGTCTGGCTGACAACATAATCCGCCGGTTTCAGCCCCGCCGCGACCAGAGACAGCCCCGGCTGATAGAGGTGTTCGCGGCGCGGATCGATCAGCGTGATCGCAGCACCGTCCAGCCGCTCGACCAGACGATTGGCAAGCGTCGCGCCGCCCGCCCCCGCGCCGATGATCACGATCCGCGCCCTGGTCGCCAGCTTCGCCGCCCGCGCCTGACCACCGAGGCCAAGCGCCAGCGCCCCAACCACGCCCAGCCCCAACAGGCCACGCCGCGTGCTTCGAAATTCCGTCATTGTGAAAACTCTCCTCCCTGCAAAACACGGCGGGGCGGAGGACATTCCCCGCCCCGCCCGTTCCCTCACGCAGCTTCACGCGTGATGATCTCGGCCTCGCCTTCCGGCAATTTGTGAACCGGGCATTTGTCAGCCATCGCGATCAGAAGCGCGCGGTCATCGGGCGTCAGATCGCCGATCAGGGTAACGACCCGCTCGAAAGCATGGGGCTTTTCACCGGCCGGATCCGGATCCGCCCCCATGCTCATTGGCGGCGCGCGCAGATGGCGCACCTCGACCGAAACATCGTCAAGCGTGATTTTCTTGCGGCCCTCAACCATGCGGATCGTCATCGTGGTGCAGGCGGCAAGGCCGGCCACCACCAGTTCAAACGGATCGGGGCCGGTGTCCTGCCCGCCATAGGTGCCCGGCTCATCCGCGCCAAGAATGTGGTGGCCCACATTGATATACTGCCCGAAGGGGCCAAAGCCGCTTTCACGGGCCTTCACGACATTGCTTTGCGGAGCATTGCTCATGAGATCTGTTCCTTGTTGCGGAAAATGCGTTCAGGTGATCTGCAGCGAGCCCCTGGCCGCCATCATCAGGTCGATCACCTCGGGCGCGGTGATGATCTCGTAGCCCGGCACCATCTGTTCGGCGCTGAACCCGTTATGGATCATGCAAGATTTGCAGATGCCGATCCGGCCACCGCCCGCGATGAATTTCGCCAGCAGATCCGGGACCGGCTCGAAGGGCTTGCCCACGTCGATCCCCGCAGTCGCATCGGGCTGGCCGAGTTCGACTGCTTCGACCATCAGCAGCACCATGGCGCTGTGCCCCTTTTGCAGCGCGTTCAGTGCCATGGTGAAGGCCACGGTGACCTTGGCCGGGTTGGCGCGACCATCGAACAAGGTTGCGACGAAATCAGCGGATTGCATGGGTCTCTCCTGCGATCTGGGACAGAGCTGGGGCCGGGGCCGGGCAAAATCGCGCCGATCGGGTGCTATTCTTTCCCGATCTGGAACAGGAGCCCGCTGCGGACAAGACCGCCAATCTGCCATGATATATCGCCAAAGCGACAGGCCATCACCGGGTACAGCCTGATCGGCCCTGCCCATTTTCGGTCGTTACTGCTAGAACCCTTATTAACGCAGGAGAGCAGATGGACGATTGGACTGCATATTTCAAAGAAATGGATCAGCTTCCCGTCCCGATGCGCAAATCCCTTTTGCGCGACAGCCGAAAGCTGCAGTTCCCGGCGGGAACGCGGCTGTTCGGTCCGGGGCAGCCCGCAGGGTATCTGCTTCTGCTGGTCTCGGGAAAGGTCAGGGTCACCCAGGTTTCCGACACCGGGCGCGAGGTCGTTCTCTATCGCGTCGGCGCGGGGGAGAGTTGCGTGCTGACCTCGGCCTGCATGCTGGCCTATGATGATCTGGCAACCGAAGGCGTGGCGGAAACCGATATCGAGGCCATCGGCATCCCCCGGGCCACCTTCGACGAGATGATGGCAATGTCGCCCGATTTCCGCGGCTTCGTCATGCGGGCATGGTCGCGGCGGGTGACGGATCTCCTGTCGCTGATCGACGATATCGCGTTTCAGCGCATCGACCTGCGGCTTGCCACGCGACTTCTGGCCATGGCTGAGGGCGATACCGTCCATGCCACGCATCAGCAACTTGCCACTGAGCTCGGCTCGGCGCGGGAAGTGATCAGCCGGACTCTGTCCGAGTTTCAACGCCGGGGATGGATCGAACAGGCCCGGGGCGAGGTTCGGCTGATCGACCGGCCCGCGCTCGAAAAACTGACGCGAGAGTCGGAACTGTAACCAAGTCACCGACGGGAGGTTGCGGTCGTGGCATCCACATGCCACGAAACACAGTCCCGAGGTATCCCAATGATCAAGAACCTTGGCCAGCCCGACCGTATCCTGCGGTTGGTGGCCGGAATTGTCGCAGCGGTGATCGCATGGCTCTATGGCGGCGGCTGGCCGGTGCTCGGCCCCGTGCTGTGGGTCGTGGCGGCCGTACTTATCCTAACCGCAGCCTTCGCCACCTGTCCGGCCTATAGGCTGTTCGGCCTGTCCACCTGCCCGCTGAAAAAGAAATGACCAGCTTCACCCCTCTGACCTCTTTCGCGGGCGGCATGCTGATCGGGCTGGCAGCCGTTCTGCTGATGGCCTTTCACGGTCGCATCTTCGGTGCGACCGGCATCCTGTCCGGCCTGATGCGCGGCGGCGATATGCGCGACTGGTCGCTGCGGGCGGCGCTGCTTCTGGGCATGGTGCTGGCACCGGGGCTGGTGCTGCTCGTCACCGGCAACTGGCCCGCGCTGGACGTGCCGGTGTCGATGACCGCGATCATCGGCGGGGGGCTGCTGGTGGGACTCGGCGTAAGTTATGGCGGCGGCTGCACCTCGGGCCATGGCGTCTGTGGCAATGCCCGGTTTTCACGCCGCTCTATCACCGCGACGCTCAGCTTCATGGCAACCGCCTTCCTCACCGTCTATGTTACCCGTCACCTGATCGGAGGTTGAGATGCGCCTGCTTTCCGCACTGCTCATCGGTCTGATCTTCGGCATCGGCATTGCCACCTCCGGCATGATCAACCCGGCCAAGGTTCTGAACTTCTTCGACATCGCCGGGACTTGGGATCCCAGCCTCGCCTTTGTCATGGGTGGTGCGCTGGCGGTTGCCATACCGGGATACCGGCTGGTGCTTGCCCGCAAGGCGCCGCGGTTCGAGCCGAAATTCCAGCTTCCCGAGACAAAGCTGATCGACGTGAGGCTGGTTGCCGGATCCTGCCTCTTCGGCATCGGCTGGGGGATTGCAGGGTTCTGTCCCGGCGGCGCTCTGCCCGCACTGGGCACGCTCCGTTCCGAGGCGCTGGCCTTCGTTGCGTCAATGATCCTCGGTCTCTTCATCGCGCACGGTCTGAAAGCCCTCGCCGCCCGCTCCCCGCAATCCGCCTGATCTGGCCGCCCGATCTGGCCACCTGATATTCGGAGGTTCCCATGTCCTGTAAAGCCGACCTCACCGTGAAACCCGAAGTCACGCCCTTCTTCGATCCGGCGACCAACACGATTTCCTATGTGGTGAAGGATCCCGGCTCGGATGCCTGCGCGGTGGTCGATTCCGTGATGGATATCGACTATGCCGCCGGTCGCATCAGCTACGAGTCTGCCGATGCCATCATCGCCTTTGTGCGTGCGCAAGGGCTGAAGGTCGAATGGCTGATCGAGACCCATGTCCATGCCGATCACCTTTCGGGCGCGCCCTATATCCAGGCGGCACTCGGCGGCAAGATCGGCATCGGTAGCCAGATCAGCGTGGTGCAGGAAACCTTCGGCAAGGTCTTCAACGAAGGCACCGAATTCCAGCGTGATGGCAGCCAGTTCGACCGGCTGTTCAATGACGGCGATACCTATCAGATCGGCGGCATGGCCTGTTGCGCGATCCACACCCCCGGCCATACTCCGGCCTGCATGACCCATGTGATGGGTGATGTAGCCTTCGTCGGCGATACGCTGTTCATGCCCGATGGCGGCTCGGCCCGCGCCGATTTCCCCGGCGGCGACGCAGGCACGCTCTACGACAGCATCCAGAAGGTGCTGGCGCTGCCGCGCGCGACCCGGCTTTTCATGTGCCACGACTATGGCCCGAACGGCCGCGACATCGCCTGGGAAACCACGGTGGGCGAACAGCAGGACCACAATATCCATGTTGGTCAGGGCCGCACCCGCGACGCGTTCATCGCCATGCGCGAGGCACGTGATGCCACGTTGAAGATGCCGACGCTGATCATCCCTTCGCTTCAGGTCAATATGAAGGCGGGCGAACTGCCGCCCGAAGACGAGACCGGCAAGCGGTTCCTCAAGGTGCCGCTCGGCGCATTGTAAAGGGCGGAATAGCATGGATATCCAGAAACTCTCGCCCCAGCTCGGGATCTGCGGACAGGTCGAACTGTCGGATATCCCCGAGATCGTCCGGGCTGGCTACCGCCTCCTGGTCTGCAACCGCCCGGACGGTGAAGAGCGCGGCCAGCCCGGCTTTGCCGAGATCGCCGAAGCCGCTCAGGCGGCCGGGCTGACTGCCCTGTATCTGCCCGTGGCCGGACCTTCCGATTTCGCGCGTCAGGCCCCCGCCATGGCCGAGGCGATGCGAACAGCATCAGGTCCGGTCCTGGCCTACTGCCGGTCCGGCGCCCGATCCTCGATGCTGTGTAGCGCCGCCATAGCCCCCTGACCGTGCCTCATCGCCTCGCCCGCGCCTGAAGCCGCGCGCGACCAGCCATTGCCGAAAGCGGCCCCCCATGCGCCTGTCCCTGACCCGCCATCTGCCGATCCTCGACTGGGGACGGCGCTATTCAAAATCGGATCTGTCTTCCGATCTGACGGCGGCGGTGATCGTCACCATCATGTTGGTGCCGCAGTCGCTGGCCTATGCGATGCTGGCGGGCCTGCCCCCCGAGGCGGGGATCTATGCCTCTGTCCTGCCGATCGTGCTATACGCGATCTTCGGCACCAGCCGGGCGCTGGCTGTCGGGCCCGTCGCCGTCGTTTCGCTGATGACCGCATCCGCAGTCGGTCAGGTGGCGGAAAGCGGCACGGCGGGCTATGCTGTGGCTGCGCTGACGCTGGCCCTGCTATCGGGCGCGATGCTGATCGGCCTGGGCCTTTTGCGCTTCGGCTTTCTGGCGAACTTCCTGTCCCATCCGGTGATCGCGGGGTTCATCATCGCCTCGGGCCTGCTGATCGCCGCCGGTCAAGCGCGGCATATCTTCGGCATCGCGGGTGGTGGCGACACGTTGCCGGAAATCCTGCATCGGCTCTGGCAGCATCTGGGCGAGACAAACTGGCAAACGCTGGTGATAGGACTGGCTTCGACCGTCTTTTTGGTCTGGGTGCGCAAGGGGATGAAGCCCGCTTTGAGGCGGCTTGGCGCAAGCGACGGGCTGGCGACGCTGCTGACCCGCGCCGGGCCGGTCTTTGCAATTGTCGCGACCACAGTCACCGTCTGGGGGTTCGGCCTGCATGAACAGGGCGTCGCCATTGTCGGCCACATCCCGCAAGGATTACCACCCTTCACCCTGCCCGGCCTGTCGCCCGGGCTGATCGGAACGCTTGCCTTGCCCGCCGCGCTGATCTCGATCATCGGCTTTGTCGAAAGTGTTTCGGTCGCGCAAACCCTGGCCGCCAAGAAGCGCCAGCGCATCGACCCGGATCAGGAGTTGATCGGCCTTGGCGCCGCCAATATCGGCGCGGCATTTTCGGGTGGCTTTCCGGTGACGGGCGGCTTTGCGCGTTCGGTGGTGAATTACGACGCGGGCGCCGCCACCCCGGCGGCGGGCGCCTTCACCGCCATCGGGCTGGCACTGGCCGCACTGACGTTGACGCCACTGCTTTACTTCCTGCCGCAGGCGACGCTCGCCGCCACGATCATCGTCGCGGTCCTCAGCCTTGTCGATCCTGCCATCCTGCGCCGGACCTGGGCCTATTCCCGCCGCGATTTCGCCAGCGTGCTGGTGACAATCCTCGCCACATTGTTTTTCGGGGTCGAGGCCGGGGTTTCGACCGGGGTCGGGCTGTCGCTGCTGCTGCATATCCTCAATACCGCCCGCCCGCATGTGGCCGAGGTGGGCCTCGTCCCCGGCAGCCAGCATTTCCGCAACGTGCTGCGCCATCAGGTCGAAACCCTGCCCGGCACGTTGATGCTGCGGGTGGACGAGAGCCTCTATTTCGCCAATGCCCGCGCCATCGAGACGATGGTGCTGGATCGCCTCGCCGCGGACCCCGCCATTCGCGACGTGGTGCTGATGTGTTCGGCGGTGAATGTGATCGACTTTTCCGCGCTGGAATCCCTTGAGGCGCTGGCCACGGAACTGGCCGCGCAGAAGGTCCGCCTTCATCTGTCGGAAGTGAAAGGCCCGGTCATGGACCGGCTCAAGACCACACATTTCCTGCGCGATCTGAACGGCGAAGTCTTCCTGTCGCAATACGACGCCTGGAAGAGCCTGGCCGCGACAGGCCCCAGTGCGTAGGCCGGGTAAACACACCGGATGGCCCAGACCCTGCTTATGGCGATGGTGCTCACCATGAGCAGGGGGCCGAGGCGAAAATCCTGTTTGCGGCCCTGCCGACGATATCGCGCTGAAAGCAGCCCTGGAAACCGCGACGGCAGGCCACCCCCGAAAGATGCGAGCCCGCGGGTCTTCTGAAGACGATGATCGCGGTCGCGCATGCGCTCAACTCCAGGCCCCGCAAAACTCTCGGCTGGCGAACGCCCGCTGAAGCCTTCGAGGATGTCCTCGAACATGATAACAACGAGGGTGTTGCGACGACCGGTTGAATCCGCCCAGTGTGCAACAGAGTGCCTTTGAGCACGCGGCTTTGAACTGAATCCGACCTGCGAACACAATACCGGCCCGCGGCATGTTGATGGCCGCATCAAAGGCCGGACACATGTCAGCACCTGACAGCGTGCAAAACTGCTTCAGAAACCCTCTTGCGCAAGGGGCGTTTATACATGTTGCACAAATCATCTGAGGGGATTCATCTATTGAATCCAGGCTGATAGGCGAGCAGCATGAGCAGGCCGTTCCCGCCGACCTACAAGACCCGCAACTGGCCGAGCTACAACGAAGCGCTCAAGCGCCGCGAGTCGCTGACGATCTGGTTTGACCTCGACATGGCATGGCCGGGTTCGCGCAGGTCTAGGGATGTGGCGCAAGCGGAGTGCTGAACTGGCTTGCGCATGATGCCCAGGCAAGGGGCAAAACTCTTCCACGAAAGGAACCTCAGATGTCCGGCAAACCCGAAGTGACCGGTCTCTTCGATCCGCGCACCTGGTCGGTGCAATATGTCGTGGCCGACCCCGCAACGAAGGACTGTGCGATCATCGACCCGGTCAATGACTACGACGAGAAATCCGGTCAGACCGGAACGGAACACGCCGACGAGATCCTGCGCTTCGTCACTGACCGGGGCTATCATGTGCAATGGATCCTCGACACCCACCCCCATGCCGACCATTTTTCTGCCGCGCATTACCTGAAAGAAAAGACCGGCGCGCCCACGGCCATCGGCGCAAAGGTGGTCGAGGTGCAGAAGCTATGGCAGCAGTGATGCGCTGATCGAAATGGCCGTCAGTGTCACCGTGACTGCAGGAAACTTCCAGCAGGCATCATCGTAAAGAGACTCTGCGCGACTTCCCGGACCGAATTGTCGACCATCACACGGAGTGAAGCGGGATGTGCAACCGAACCAGGTGCTTTGCGCCGTCCAACAGCACCCGTGTGTCGTTATCCTCCACATTTATGAAACCGTCTGGCGCAATGTCTCCCTGCTTCACCCGGATATCGATGGCGGTGTCGGCCACCTGCACCGTTGCGGAGAAGCCAGGCCAATGTGCAGGCAAGCACGGCGCGATCCGCAGGTGGTCACCCTCGCGTCGGATGCCCAGAATGCCCTCGACCGCAGCGCGATACATCCATCCCGCAGACCCGGTATACCATGTCCAGCCGCCCCGTCCCTCATGCGGCGCAACCGAATAGACATCCGCTGCCACGACATAGGGTTCGACCTTGTAGCGTCCGGCATCTTCGGTGGTCAGCACATGGTTGATGGGATTCAGCATCGCGAACAGGCGCGCCGCTCCGTCACCATCGCGCAGCTTCGCCCGTGCCAATATCGCCCACATCGCCGCATGGCTGTATTGTCCACCATTTTCACGCAGACCGGGGGGATAACCTGCAATGTAGCCGGGATCAGGGCCGAAGTCGGAGGCTGCATTGTCAAAAGGTGGGGTGAACAGCAATGCGATGCCCGTATCGGGGCGGATCAGATGCCGTTCGACCGAGGCCATGGCCGTCGTGGCGCGTGCCGGATCGGCCTGACCCGACAATACCGCCCAGCTTTGCGCGATGGAGTCGATCCGGCAGGCTTGGCCGCTCGCCGAGCCAAGCCAGGTCCCGTCGTCGAAGGTGGCGCGACGATACCATTCGCCGTCCCAGGCTTCCCCCTCCAGTGCCGTGCGGAGGCTGGCAGCATGTGCCTGCCAGCGCATGGCGTGCGCCGGATCGCGGACCTCGGCCAGGGGGATGAAGCGGTTCAGAGTGTCGAGCTGCAACCAACCCAGCCAGACGCTTTCGCCGCGCCCAGCCTCACCAACCCGATTCATGCCGTCATTCCAGTCGCCGGTCCCGATCAGCGGCAGCCCTAGTGTGCCAGTCAGCGCGATGGCCCGGTCGAGGCCAAATACGCAATGCTGCCAGAGCGTCGCCTCGGTCCCCGAAGGTTCGGGCAGGAAGAAGGCGTCATGCTGGCCCGGGGCCAGTAAGGGGCCCTCGACGAAGGGCACCAGTTCTTCCAGCACCGCGCCGTCGCCGGTCACCGAAAGATAGTCCGCGACGGCATAGGCCAGCCAGACGCAATCGTCCGAGATTCTCGTGCGCACGCCTTGGCCCGAATGCGGCAACCACCAGTGCTGCACGTCGCCCTCGGGGAATTGCCGCCCGGCGGCGCGCAACAAATGGCTGCGAACGCGGCGGGGCTGCGGCAGGGTCAGCGCCATGCCGTCCTGCAACTGGTCACGGAAGCCATAGGCCCCACTTGCCTGATAGAAGCCGGCACGCGCCTGAACGCGGCAGGCCAGTGTCTGATATTGCAGCCAGCCATTGACCATGATGTCCATCGCGCGGTCCGGCGTCTCGACCTGCACGGCGCCGAGCACAGTCTCCCAATGCGCTTCAACCTCGGCCAGCACGGCATCGAGATCCGCGCTGCGCAGGTGCGAGATCAGGGCGCGCGCGGTCTCGGGCGCGCTGGCCTGGCCGAGGAAATGATCGATGGTGATGCTGGCGCCGGGCGCCAGATCGACCGTCCGCGACAGGGCCAGGCAGGGGTCATGCCCCGCACCGGTTACACCCGACAGCCTTGCTCCGCGCATCAGTGCCGCAGGTGCGGTCAGATCACCGCCCCGGCCCAGGAACCCTGTCCGGTCGGCGGTGAACCCGGCCTGCGTGCCGACAAGATCGGCAAACATCACCCGGTCAGGAAACGCCATGTTCCACGGGTTGTGCGCGAAGAGAGCACCGGTTTCGGCATCGCATTCGGTGGCAAGGAACGCGGCGGAGGCGGCGCGCGAGTTGCCCATCACCGGCTCGGCATAGCTGACGACCGTCAGCCGCCGGGGGCTATCCGACAGGTTGCGCAGGCTCAGCCGCGAGATCTTCACCGGATCGGTCAGCGGCACGAATTGCAGCAGTTCGAATCTTATCCCGGCCGCTTCATGTTCGAACCGGCTGTAGCCGAAACCATGCCGGGCGATGTGGCGCCCCGGTCGGTGCAGGGGCCGGGCGGTGGGGGAGAACACCTCCCCCGTCGCCTCGTCGCGGATATAGAAAGCCTCGCCGGTCGGATCGGACACCGGATCGTTCGACCAGGGCGTCAGCCGGTTCTCCCGGCTGTTCTCGGCCCAGGTGCTGGTGCTGCCGGTGGCAGAGACGTGGAAGCCAAACCCGTCATTGGCGATGACATTGATCCATGGAGCGGGTGTGGTTTTGCCATCTTCAAGGACGGTCACATATTCGCGTCCGCCTTTGGCAAAGCCGCCAATGCCGTTGAAGAACTCCAGATCCTGCGTCGGGTAAACCCCGACACGCGGCGCACCTGTGGCGCGGGTGGGTTCTGCTGCGGTCATCCTGTTGCCCGCGACCGCTCCCGACAGGATGACCGCGATCTGTTCCGCCAGCACCCCGCGCCGTGCGACCAGCACCACGCGCGCAACGGCCATCAGAAGCGCACGCGCCTCGGCCGGGATCAGATCGGCGCGCAGCGCATGGGTTTTCCCTTGCCCGCTGCCCGCATCAGGGGCGCGGCTGCCGCGCAGCGCCGCCTCGATCCCGGATTGCAGGCCCTGCACGTAGGACGCCGGATGCACGTTCAGGATCACCAGATCCACTGCAAGCCGCTTGCCGCGCCAATACTCCTGCGCTAGCAGCATCTCATGCACCTGCGCCATGTCGGCGGCATCGTCGATGCGCAAGAGCACAATGGGCAGATCGCCCGAGATCCCCATCGGCCACAACGCCGACTGCCTGCCCGCCCCCTGCGCGATCTGGTCGGCCCGGGCGCGGAATCGCCCGTCCGGATACAGGATCGGTGCGATGAGGCGCTGGAACCCGGTGGCCTGCACCGGTGTGATCGCGAGATGGCGCAACTGAACCTGTGCCTGGGTCCAGGCCAGCGTCTTGGCGCGGTCGAAGGCGTTGCGGTCATGGTGACGGTCGATCAGGTCCAGCAGATCGGCCCGTGTCGGTGCGGCCACGGTCCAGAACGCGAGCTTCACGGTGCCGCCTGCCGGGACCCTGACCCGCTGACGCAGCGCGAAGACCGGATCGAGCACGGTTCCAACCCCGCCCCTCAGCCTGTTCCCTGCCGCCAGAGCCTGCGCCGAGGGCAGGTCATTGTCGCGCCCGATGAAGGCTGCGCGGTCGGTTTCGAATTCCATCGCAGCGGAGAGCTCGCCCTCCACCACCAGAAAATGCGCCGCCCAGACCGGGGTCCCATCGGGGGATCGCGGCCTGCGGGTCGCGATGATCGCGCCGAATTCCGGCAGGTATTCCGTCTGCACGAACATTTTGGCGAATGCGGGATGGGCCTCATCCGCCGCCGGTGTGGTCAGGGCCAGTTCGGCATAGGACGTCAGTTCCACCTCGCGCGGACGGCGAGACGTGGAACTGATCGAAACAAGGCGCACTTCGGCGTCATCCTCGCCCGAAACAAGCACATCCATCACCGTGGACAGTGTGCCGCGCCCGCTTGAGAACCCGGCGCGATCCTCGAAGAACTGCACCTGACGCTGGTCGTCGCCGCCCCCGCCCGCGACGGAATGCAGCCGACCGTTTTGCGGATCGCGCAGCCAGATCTGTGTGCCGCCGGTGTCGCGTGTCGCATCCGCCTGCCATCGGGTCAGGGCGATATCGCCCCAGCGGCTGTAGCCGCCACCTGTTGCGGTCAGCATTACCGCATAATTGCCGTTCGACAGGATGTGGCTGACCGGCGGACCTTGTGGGGCGCCTTCGATCAGCGCCATGCGCTGCATATCCAGCGCGCTCGGGCTGTCGGGCACCGCAACGGCTTCGGGAAGCGGCTTCACGGCCGGAATGTCGCGCGGGATGCGTTCCTGCAAGACAAGCTCGGTCGCGCGGATCATCGGCTCGGCATGGAAATGCGCCCGCATGCGGCCAGACTGCAGAACATTCGCGATGGCGACGATGGTCATACCCTGATGATGCGCCATATAGCTGCGCACCACAGCAACTGTTTCGCCTTCGGGTAGCCGCGATGGCGTGAAATCCAGCGCCTCATAAAATCCGTAGCGACCACGGCCCCCGGCCGCCTCCAGCGCAGCGTAGTTTCGGCGCGCCTCGACCGGGGCGAACATCGCGGCAAGCCCGGTCGCATAGGGTGCCACGACGAGGTCAGTCGCAAGGCCGCGCTTAAGCCCCATTCCCGGGATACCGAAGGTGGAATACTGGTAGTTCATGTCCAGATCACGGGCGTTGAAGCCGGATTCCGAAATGCCCCAGGGGACCCCACGCCGGTGTGCATAGGCGCGCTGCCCCGCCACCACCTGCCGGTTGGTTTGATCAAGCAGGCTGCCCGCAGGCTCCTCCATCACCAGTGACGGCATCAGATATTCGAACATCGAGCCGGACCATGATACCAGAACCGATCCGCCGCGCGCGGGCGTCGCCGAGCGACCCAGGCGGAACCAGTGGCGCACCGGCACATCACCCTTGGCAATGGCGAAGAGACTGGCCAGCCGCGCCTCGGAAGCCAGAAGATCATAGCAACTCTCGTCGAGGACATTGTCGTCGCGCGACCAGCCGATCGACAGAAGTTTGCGGTCCGCATCGAACAGGAAGGCGAAATCCATCGCCAGAGCCATGGCACGTGCCTGCGCTGCCAATGCCTGCAGGCGCGGCGGCAGCGCGGCGGGATCATAGGGGTGGGCATTGCGCGCGCATTGATCGCTCAGGGCCTGCAACCAGCCGTCAAGATCATCGGCCAACGGTTCGTTCGCCAATGCCCCTTTAGCCTTTATGGCGAGACGAAGGATGGCCGGCCAGGCAACGCTTTCCCCGGGCATGAGGATTGCGGCCTCCAACCCGTCCAGGAGGCCGCTCATTGGCACTCCGCCGCCACTTCGTGACTGCCGCGCAAGTTGAAGTGTATCGAGAAGGCCCGCGCGTTGCGTGTTGCTGTCCGGCCAGCCTTCGTCCCTTGCCCAGCTTTCGCAAGCGTTTGCCAGAGCGATCAGATGCCCCGCCAGATTTCCGCTGTCGACCGATGAGACATAGGCCGGGTTGAGCACCCGACCATCCGCCGTCCCATACCAGTTGTAGAAGTGCCCCCGATGCTTCGGCAGTGCCTGCATCGTGGCAAGAGTCGCCTCCAATCTCTCTGTCGCCTCGACAGTTCCGATCCAGCCGAAGTTCCGGGCGGCCACGCAGGACAGCAGATAGAGGCCCATATTCGTGGGCGAGGTGCGGGCGGCAGTCAGCGGCACCGGGGTTTCCTGATGGTTGTCCGGTGGCAGATGGCTGTGTCCCGCGGCCACGAAGGTCTCAAAGTAGCGCCAGGTCGCACGGGCGATCACTCGCAGCTCACGCGCAGCATCGGGAGAGAGGGTGTCCTGATGCGCGCGGATGAATGGACGGCTGATCCGCAGTGCGATGAACGGCGCACAGAGCCACAGGGCGGCGAAAGGCAGCGCCAGTGCGGCTGAAGCCGGGGCCAGCGTCACGGCGCCCGCCACCAGAAAAACACCCAGGACCATCCCGCCCGCCATGAAGCGTGACATATCCCACAACCCGGCGCGTGTCCGGCGCGAGGCCTGTGCCGCCGTGGTCCATCCCAGCAGATGACGGTGCGAGAAACAGGTCCGCCAGAGGGTGCGAAACACTGCATCCATCATCCGCCAGGCGGTATCGGCCAGGAAGGTCACCGCCAGCCCGACCCGCAGACCGGCGAGGACCAGATCGCCCGCCGACTGGCGCAGTTGCCTGGAAAGATCCAGCCCGGACCGGCGCGGGATCAGCCCGAGGATCGCCGGCCAGACCACCGGCACTGCCAGCGCGACCATGAGCAGCAGCGTTGCGCTCAGCGCAGCACCCCCCGGCAGCAACCACCCCAGTGTCAGGGCGGCAAGCATCGAGGGTGCGATCAGCGAGCGGCGCAGCGTATCGGCCATCTTGACCCGGCCCAGCACCGGCACCCCGGGCGCGAAGAGCCAGCGCAGGAGCTGCCAGTCACCCCTTGTCCAGCGATGCTGGCGACGGGCGGCAACGTCAAAACGGCCGGGAAAGGTCTCGACCAGTTCCACATCCGAGGCCAGACCCGCGCGGGCGAAAATGCCCTCAAGCAGGTCATGGCTCAGCAGGGTATTGTCGGGAACCCGCCCCTTCATCGCCGCCTCGAAGGCGTCGATGTCATAAATGCCCTTGCCGGTGAAGGACCCTTCGCCGAACAGATCCTGCCACAGATCCGAGGCCGCCGATGCATAGGGATCCATCCCGCCAGGCCCGGCGGTCGCCTGTTGGTAGAGCGTCGCAGGCGAGCCTGGCTCCAGCGATGGGGTGATACGCGGTTGCAGAATACCATAGCCGCTGGTCACACGGCCTGAGCCCGGTTCGAATGCCGGGCGGTTCAGCGGGTGAGCAATCTTGCCGATCAGGCGCGCCGCAGTGTCGCGCGGCATCCGCGTATCGGCATCCAGCGTGATGACATAGCGCACGCGGGCAGGAACGACGGGCACTCGTCCATCAGCATCGCGGAACCCGGTATCCGTTGCACCACGCAGCAGGCGGTTCAGTTCGTGCAGCTTGCCGCGTTTGCGTTCCCACCCCATCCAGACGCCCTCGGAGGCATTGAACTGCCGGGAGCGGTGCAGATGCAGGAAACGCGGGCCGGCCGGGCCAGGCGGATGGCGGCGGTTCAGCTCTGCAATGCCTGCGGCGGCCTGGGCCAGCAGTGCCGCATCACCGGGCATGACCTCCTGCGTGGCGTCGACATTGTCCGTCAGAAGCATGAAGGTCAGATCACCACCCGCACCGGAAAGATGATGAACCTCCAGCGCCTCGATCTGCGCGCGAAGATCCTCTTCACCGGAGACCAGCACCGGCACCGCGACAACAGTGCGAAATTCAGAGGATACACCTGCCCGCAGGTCGAGGCCCGGCAACAAGGTTGCCCCGACACCTGCGCCCACGAAACGGTCAACCAACATCACCGCAACACCGCTGGCCGGCAACATCATGGCCAGAAGCCAGAGCGTGCCCACAACTCCGCCCGCGATCGACATCCCGCAAAGCGACAGCAACGCCAGCGTCAGAACCGCAATTGCGCCAAGATAGCCACCCAAGCCCGCCGCGATGCCCCATCTGTGAACCCGCAGGCGGACAGGGGGACGAAAGCCGATCTCTTGTTCAAAGGCCGGTCTCCCTGCCGCGATCAACGACCAGCCCGGATCCGCCTGCATCGTCCCCGCAGGCGCTGCCGATGCCCGCCCGCATGCCAAAGCGACGACGTCTCCCTCGCTTAGCGCCGCGCCGCGCGCGAGATCCTCTACCCCGCTACGGTAAAGATTGCGGCTGGGAAAATCCATGGCTGCATAGCCCGGATAGGCGCGCAGGTCTGCCTCAACCAAGCTCACGCTTTCAAACAGATCGGACCAGTCGGTCGCAGAAATTCTGCGCATCGCGGTGATGACATTGCGCAGAGTGACATTCGAGGCACCTTGTCGCTCCTGTGCGTGACGGACGACAGTGTCGATGGTCGTATCCTGGGCCGCCAGTCTCTCCTCAAGCCAGCCTGGCGCGGGATTGGTGCGCGGATCGCGGTCCCGCAGCCGACGGGCAAGCTGGGCGGCAAAAACCTCGGACAGAGGTTCCCTTGCCCGACGTTCCACCTCTGGCAACAGGGCCGAATGCGCCGCGCCCGGGGCGCAGATGCGATCGGCAAGGCCGTCAGCGTCCAGCCGGTCGGCACGACCCATCGTCATCTGATCCGCCAGGCGGCGCAGGTTCTCGATCAGAACGATGCGCAGGGTGATGGCTACGGCCCAGAGCTCCCCGATCGTCAGCGGCTGCACCGTTTGATAGGCGGTGAGGTAACGGCGCAGGGTGTCCTGATCGAAATGGCTGTCGCTATGGGCCACGTATGCCCATGTCAGGCCAAAGACGCGTGGGTAGCCTGCGAATGGTCCATCTGCGAGTTTTGGCAAAAGACGATAGTATCCATCAGGCAGATCGGTGCGCACTTCGCGTATCTGCGCCTCAACGAGGTGGTAATTGTCCAGAAGCCAGGTCGCGGCGGGCACCACTTCGCGCCCGGCCGCCACTTCGCTGGCGCTGGCGCGCCACGCCGCAAGCAACACCCTTGCATTGTCGTCCAGCCGACGGCGCAATCTCCGGACCCTTTTCGTCCTGACAGCCACCGGCTGCGCAGACGCCAGAGAGATCGCGTGCTGCTCAAGCCGCTCGGCGCTGAAGAGTTCCGCACGAACAGGTGCCGTATCCGCCCAAGGATGACCCAGCACAATATTGCTGGCCGCCATCTGCCAGGAATTCGCCATTCCGGCAGGAATACGTCTGAACGCCGCCCCGAGGCGATCGTTCAACCCTTTCTCTTCTTCGGCATCGCCGCGGGCGCGAGTGTTCCTTTTTCGAATAAAGGCGCCGCAACCGGGGCGATCCTGACCTGTTTCGGTTTCTTCGGCTCACGATTTCCGCGTTTGTTTCCCTTGGCCATAAAATTATCCTTTGATTTATCGACCGCGAAGTGCGGACGTGAACACTCAGTCCTCGCGGGATGCGAAGATGCTGAAGGGGGACGAACCAGCCATCGCATTCACTTGATGGCGAAGCGTCGGCAATTATTGGATATCAAGACAGCGGCGCGTAGCGGAGCTTCCTCGACGCCAGATCAACCTCTGGCATGAGAATGATGGAAAAGGACCTTAATAGCAATCCCTTCAAGTGAGAAGCACTACGGCTGACGCGAAGGGCAGCCCACAAGTTCGCATTATATCATGCAGTTAGAGCGGTTCATGGCTAGATGTAAGGATTAAATTTTCGTCATGTCTTGATTTTCTGGGATTTCCACTTAAATCAACAAAATCAGAATTTTCCTGGATTAGAGGCCGGGCGAGTATGTGATTTATCTCCTTGGCGAGAAATCTCTGTGGATTTCTTTTATTTTAACATCGGCTTCTGCCGGTGCGGTTATTTCTGGTCTGATCTGCAGAAATGGCATGAGGTGGAGATTGATTTGGCTGACATGAAAAAGAAGCAAGAGGTCCTTCGCTCATCGCCGAGAGAAAGCATCATGGACCGCACCACCGTTGCCGCACGAGATATTGTCGAAGCGGAAACCCGAAAACGCCATGAATTGACTCTGTCACTTCGTGCGGCTCGTTTGGCAAAAGAGGAGGATCTGTCTGCGAACCCTCCGCCGAAGAGTAAGTCGCGCCGCTGACACGCGGCCATTGCTTGTTCGGGCGTCGCCAGAAGCAAGTCGCGCACTTAAAATGAAGGAGAATTTGATGCACAAATCGAACAGATACTGCGCAGCAATACCTGCGGGCTCCGTCGGCAACGTCAGCAAAAATATAGAGCCGAACTTTTGTTCAGCACGAGAGGAAAAAGCCATGGAGATCGAGTCCTCCGGTGGCGGTGCGATGCTGCCTTATGTTCGGCTGCACAAGCTGATCCAGGAATAGAAAACCGCCTCGCCATGGCGGCCAAGGTTCCCGTGTGAATTGGTGGGACAAGGCGACGCTAAGATGCAGCTCGTCCGCACCCATCAAGAAAGAGTAGCCGGGAAGGTAAGGCGGCGGAGCCCGCTCCGCCGCTTTGCTTCGCAAATCAGGAGAAGATATATGGGATACTCCACGCCTAAAGAGCCTTTCAACCTGGCCGAATTTCTCAGCCAGAAAGCGGCGCCACGATCATACCGGAAACCCGTCTGGGGAAGAAAGTCGGCGTCCAAGCCGACGGCCGAAGAGAATGCGGGCGCTGACGCAGGCCCGGAAAAGCGCCTGAAGGAAGAGCCCGGCGGCTGACGCGGTCGGCAAAACTGCCCTGCCTGCGCGGTGGGCTGGGGTTAATTGTCGGGGCTGCCCAAATACCCCTCGCAATTTCATGCTCCTTGCCCTATATGTAACGAGCATATGTTTTTTTCGGACCTGTTCCTTTCGGCTCAGCATTCGATCTTCAGCTTTGCCGGGCTGCTACGTTGTGTGGGCAGCATCTTGAAAAGGAATATCACGATGGCCAATGGCACCGTGAAATGGTTCAACTCCACCAAAGGCTTCGGCTTCATCGCTCCCGAAGGGGGGTCCAAGGACGTCTTCGTTCATGCGACCGCCCTGGAGCGCGCCGGACTGCGCGGCCTTGATGACGGTCAGGCCGTCTCGTTCGACATCGAGCGCGACCGCAATGGCCGTGAATCGGCGACGAACCTCACGCTCGCCTGAGCCCAGGCGCCCTGACGCCACGGGTGGGATCGGCGCAGTCCGGACCCGCTCGTCTCCCTGAACCGTTCGCATATTGCGAATGTGCCGGTTCTCTTCTCCCTGAAAGAGTTGACTTGATAGAAATCCACTGGGGGGAACCCCTGTCCTTTGTCATGTCGCCAGATGGCGACGTCCAAAAAATCAATACCATAGAGCAGGCAAAATACTGGCTGGCCAGAAAGTGGCCAGTGTCGGATGACGCTCGCGAACGGGCGCTTCGTCATGTTGATGCGGCCATGCACTGCATAGGATCGGTCGGAACCGCGCGGCGCGCGTTCATCGCCGCGGCCCGCACTGCGGGCTTCGTTCCTGAAGATCTCATTGCCCTTTCCCGCCGTCAGGCCGCGTAAGCTACGATATGCACCCGCTGGCCCGGGATTGGTGCTGCGCATTCAGTCCCTGTTCACTACGGACGGCGACTGGATATTGGCCTCGTCGCAGGTCATGGCCTCAGCCCGGACTTCGCTCGAACCTCGGCAAAGGACACCAGCCTGCCCTCAGCCTCGTCCCAGAGATGCAGCCGAATCGCGGCAATGCTCTCGCTGATGGTGAGGCGTTGAGCCTCGGCCAATTCGCGGTGATCCCGGAGGACCTCTGGCAGCCGGTAGAATGGAATCCGGGAATACAGGTGATGGACGTGGTGGATGCCGATATTGCCGGACAGCCAGCGCAGCGGTTGCGGCAGCACATAATGTGAACTGCCCTCGAGCGCCGCATGATGGAGTTGCCAGTGCTCTCCGCGGGACCAGTGGGTCTCTTCGAACTGGTGCTGAACGTAGAACAGCCAGACCCCGATTGTCGCCGCCACGATAGAGGTGGGCAGGAAGATCATCAGAACCGGCATCAGGCCGCCGAACCATATCATCAGGGCCAGTGCGATTGCGATCATCGCATTGGTGCCCATGGCCGAGGTCCAGTATCGCCAGCCCGATTTCATCAAGCCGAACGGCAGCCGGTTTTGCAGCATGAACAGGTAGCTGGGCCCCAGCAGGAACAGCACAATCGGATGGCGATACATACGATACATGAGGCGGCCGAAAGCCGGGCGGGCCCGGTATTCTCCTGTGGTCAGGGTCAGCACATCACCGATTCCGCGGTGATCAAGGTCACCATGATGCGCGTGATGGATCGAGTGGGTGCGCTTCCAAACGGCATAGGGTGTCAGGGTCAGAACGCCAAGGCTGCGACCGAGCCAGTCCTGTGCATTTCTGTTCAACAGAAACGAGCCATGCCCGCAGTCATGCTGAATCACGAAGATCCTGACGAGGAACGCACCGTTCAGAAGCGCCAGGGCCAGCGCCAGCCAGGCACTCACTGAAAGCGCCGCCCAAGCCAGCACCCAAAGCGCGACGAACGGCACCAGCGTTACCGCCAACTCAAAGAGGCTGCGCGCCATCGTCGGTTCGCGGTAGCGCGCGAGGGCGCTGAGCCAGGCGCGCGCATTGCGGGGAGGCACGGAACTGGGCCGACCTGTTTGATCTGTCATCTGTGCCTATACATCTTCTCTCCGACAATGTGAGGGAGAGTTCTCCGGCCCTGGAAAAAGGCCATTACGTCAGCGGTCTGTTCAGGCCCCTTCCGGTTAGCGGGCATAGGTGGGGTTTCAACCAACAATGCATTGCCACCTGCGATGCGCTGTCGGCGAACCACCTGCTTCGCCCTCCTCGCCGCAGTTTCCGGAGCCGAGGATGTAGCATGGTCATATCGCCGCAGAAGCCGCAATGGAGAACGAAATTGCCATCATCTCGAAGCGGGTGCAGTTCTCGATCGGAAAATACGTCGTCTGCTGGATGAATATGCGCAGTGGCGCTCCACCCTCTGCCCAAAAGCATTCTGCGGATCGGGATGGGCAAGGCTCCACGAGCAGCCGCACTTCCAGCCATCTGTACGGGAGCAGCCTGCTGGATATCCATGCATTATCGCGCGGATTCGCGCCCGCAACCAGAGGCGGATAGCTATGCTGCGGAACAAAGTCGGAAATCCTGACCTGGCGCCGGGTCAGGATGGCGAATCCTGGAAGCAAGCAGCGCCGTGAGACGGGACTTTTTCTCCACGATAGGGTGCATGTAGGTGTCGTCAGCATCGGATTTCGACATGCAAGCTCCAATTGCCGACCCCGCCGATCGAAGGATTCACGAATATTCTTGACCGCCGCGCCGCCGACGCACAACCTCGTTGGAACCTGCCCGTGATCGCGACCATAGTTCCGAAGGCGCAGTCACCACAGTCGCCTCTACAGTCGGCATAGTGTTTCCGGGCGTGGGGGACGTCCTCTCGCAACTTCATATCCCATCCCTCCGTTCCCTCTGCCCAGGGCCCGGATCTCGTTACAGGCTCATAAATCGGAGGCCCGATGCTGATACGCTATGGCTACGAAATCGCACTCACCTGCCCACAGCCCACGCCGTTGGTCTGCCTTCTCGCAGTGCACGAAGATCGCGCGGCAGATCTGCGCACGCCCGAGACCTTTTTCACGACCCCTGCCGGGCTGGCGAATTCGACCTATCTCGACCTCTATGGGAACCGCTGTCGCAGGCTGACCGCGCCCGCCGGGGATCTGACGATCTGGGGCGATGCAACCATCGCCGACAGCGGTCTGCCTGACCGTGTCCTGCCCGAAGCGCGGGAGGTTCCGGTGATCGATCTTCCTGACCATTGCCTCGTCTACCTGATGGGCAGCCGCTATTGCGAAACGGACCGGCTCAGCCAGACGGCCTGGGATCTCTTCGGTGCAGTCGCACCCGGCTGGGGTCGGGTTCAGGCGATCTGCGACTATGTGAACGGACATATCCAGTTTGACTATATGCAGGCCCGCGCCACACGGACGGCATTCGAGGCCTGGCAGGAGCGCATCGGCGTGTGCCGCGATTTTGCGCATCTTGCGGTGACGTTTTGCAGGTGCCTGAATATTCCCGCCCGCTACGTCAACGGACATCTGGGCGATATCGGTGTGCCGGTGGTCGATCCGATGGATTTCAGTGCATGGATGGAAGTCTGGCTTGATGGGGCGTGGCACACTTTCGATCCCCGCAACAACAAGCCGCGGATCGGCCGGATCGTGGTGGCGCGGGGGCGTGACGCAACCGACGTTCCCCTGATCAATTCATTCGGCCCCCATGTCCTGAAATCCTTTCGCGTCTGGACCTACGAAGTGGCAGAGTGAAAGCAATATCGCCACAGCCTTGGAAAAGATTCCGCTGCGGCATCAGTCGAGTGACCGCTTCGGGGAATGCGTTCGCGCAACATGGGTCGAGGCCGACCGGCAGTCTGTGGCCGCGGGAGTGTGGGAACTCTCTTCTGTGTCAGACTTTGCCGTGGTTTTGGGAGGTCGAGATGGCAGGGTTCATCGAGGACACGAGCGCGATCAGGCTTCCCTGTTTCCCCATCGGTTGGACGACCGGATCGACGCGGACAGCATGGTCAGGGTTGTCGACCTCTTCGTCAACGAACTGGACTTGCAAGGCCTCGGGTTCGCGCGTTTCGCGCCAGCGCGGACGGGCCGTCCCGGCGATCATCCCGCGGTGCTGCTGAAGCTGTTCATCTATGACCAGTTGAACCGCATCCCC
>NZ_JBEFZE010000030.1:0-51416 GCF_042762395.1 Pseudogemmobacter sonorensis | reverse complement strand
GCAAACCACGGGACTATGATGCGGAACTGAAGGCGCTGGAAGACAAGGCGCGGGAACTGAAAGCCCGCAAGGTGCAACAGCTTGGCGAACTGGTAATCGCCACCGGCGCGGACAGCCTCACCGCCGACGAACTGGCCGGTGCGCTGGTCGTGCTTGCGGAAACCAAGGATGCCGGAAAGAGAGAGGCATGGGCGAAAAGCGGTGCGGCGTTCTTTCAAGGCAGGTCGCGGCGATCTGCATCATCGCCTGACCGCAACGCTGGCGGCGGTGCGGCGCAACCGGGCGGCGCACAACCGGCATTGGGCGGCTCGGGCGCGGCATGATATGCGAAGCTGGCAGGTCGAGCGCCGCAAGCGCACGCGGCATCTGATCGAACTCGGTGGCCTCGTCGTCAAGGCAGGCATCGTGGACCTCATCGGCGACAACCGCGCCATAATCTACGGTGCGATGATCTGGATAGCCGAAAAGCTCAACAGCGAGGACAGAGAACGGGCGCGAAAGCTTTGGGCCGGAATGGGGAAAGAGGCGTTCGCGGCAGAACGTCCGGCAGATGCCCATGACAGAACTCAACTGCGGCAGGATCGGGCGTGACCGATGGCGGGCGGCGCGGAGACCCACACATCGCAGCGTCGCCCGCCATCGCGCGGCAACGCCGCGCAAATGCAACGAAACGGGAGCAGTTTCAATACTGCCGCGAAGATAGCTTGCAGTCTAACCGGACAGGATTTGAGACGGCGTCTTGCCGAAAAGCTGCTTGAACGCCGCAATAAACGAGGACACATCGGAATATCCGACTGCGAAGGCGGCTTCGGTGACGCTTGCTCCTGCCGACAGGTGCTCAAGGGCCGCCTGTAGCTTAAAGTGCTGACGCCACCGGCCGAAAGTCAGCCCGGTTTCCTTCACGAAAAGCCGCGCCGCTGTCCGTTCTGTCAGGCCAGCATCCGCCGACAATGCGGGCAGCGTCTCGTTGCAGTCAGGCGCAGCCGCCAGCCGGTCTACGATTCGGCGCAGGCGGGGGTCGCCCGGCTCTGGAAGATAGACGTCCGTGGGCTTGAGCGTCGGCAGTCTGTCAAGCAGCACCGCGACCAATCGCGCCTCCGGGCCATGCTCGGGGCAATCGCCGCAGAGGTCAGAGGCGGCGATCAACAACTCGTCCGTGAGCCGGTCCACAGCGACAGCTTGCACCTTGTCCGGCACACGGATCAGATCAGGCTCGATGTAGCAGTTGGTCAGCCAGAATGGTGCCCGACTGGCGATCCGGTGCTCTACCTCTGGTCCGATCCAGACCGCCCGCTGGGGCGGAATGACGAACCTTGCGCGGCGCGTCAGCACCGTCAGGACACCTGCGCTGACGTGGATCAGTTGCAGTCGGCGATGGCTGTGCCACGGCACCTGAACGCGCTCGTGGTGATCGGAAAGGACGAAGACAGGACGCGAAGCCGCATCCGGGTCGACGATCCGCTTCTTTGTCTGTATGGCCCTATCGAATGTCATGATGGGGCGAGAATACCAGAACCGCTCCCTCTATGTCATGGGTATTCCATCCATACAGGAGCACCCTTCATGCACATCGTCATTCTCGGAAAAGGGAACATGGGAACGCCGCTCGCGGCCTTGGCGGAGAAGGCCGGGCATGGCGTAGAGGCTTATGGCAGCGAGGGTGCGCCGCTTGAGGCGCTCCGCCAAGCCGACATCGTGGTCATCGCCACCAAATATGAGCAAGCGCTGAAGCTTGCCGAAACGCCCGGCACCGCAGAAGCGTTGGTCGGCAAAATCGTGATCGACATAACCAATCCGCTTGCATCCGATTTCATGAGCCTCACGGTCGGGCATACGTCCTCGGCGGTAGAGGAAATTGCCCGTCGCATGCCGAATGCACGGATCGTGAAGGCGTTCAACACCGTCTTTGCCTCCGTCATCGCGCTGCGCGCAGAAGGCCGGGCAGTCGCTTCCACGGTCTTCGTGACAGGAAACGATGCGGCGGCTATCGAAACCGTCGCCGCGCTGGTCCGGGAACCCGGATTCGAGGCTGTCCCTGCGAGAGTGTCCGATCTTTTGTGTATGAATGATCCGGTCCATGCTTCATCGAAAGGAAGCATGCATGACGATTTCCAAAGAAATACTTGATGAGCTGCTGAAGGGCGTTGAGCGCCCCGAGGATTTTTTCGGCGACAGCGGGCTGATGAAGGAGCTGAAGATCCGGCTGATGGAACGGATGCTTGGCGCCGAACTGACTGCGCACCTGGGCTATGATGAGGGCAAGGAAGCACCTCCCGGACAGTCGAACCGCCGGAACGGATCGTCGACCAAAGTTCTGAAAGGCCAGGACGGGGAATTGCCGGTGGCGGTGCCGCGCGACCGGGACAGCAGCTTTGAGCCTGAGCTGGTGAAGAAGGGCCAGACCCGGATCGATGGAATGGATGACAAGATCATCGGGCTCTACGCGGCCGGGCTGACGGTGCGGGACATCCAGTCCCATTTGCTTGATCTCTATGGCCTGAATGTCTCGCCGGACCTGATCAGCCGCGTCACCGATGCGGTTCTGGACGAGGTCCGGGAATGGCAGAGCCGAGCACTGGACCGGATGTATCCGATTGTGATCTTTGACGCCCTGCGTGTGAAGATCCGCGATGCCGACAGCCGGACGGTTAAAAACAAGGCCGTTTACGTGGCCCTCGGCGTCACCCGAGACGGCCTGCGCGAGGTTTTGGGGCTCTGGATTGCCGAGAATGAGGGGGCCAAATTCTGGCTCTCGGTGATGAACGAACTGAAGAACCGCGGGGTCCAGGATATCCTGATCGCGGTCGTCGACGGGCTGAAAGGCTTTCCAGAGGCGATCACCGCCGCCTTTCCCGAGGCCATGGTCCAGACCTGCCCTCGCCATGGTCTCTCGGACCAGTGGCGTTCCCATGGCTCGATGCATCTGGTGCGCCATAGCCTGAACTTCTGCTCCTGGAAGGACCGCAAGGCGGTAGCCACTGACCTGCGCCGGATCTACGGCGCCGCTACCGCCGATATGGCCGCCACTGAGTTGGATGCTTTCGAAGCAAAATGGGCCACGAAATACGCATTCATTGCCCCGGCGTGGCGGCGCGCCTGGCAGGAGGTGATCCCCTTCTTCGCCTTCGATCCGACGATCCGCAAAATCATCTATACCACGAATGCCATTGAGAGCCTGAACCGTGTGATCCGCAAATCCATCAAGACACGAGGCTCGTTCCCAACTGACGAGGCGGCGACCAAGCTGATCTATCTGGCGATCCGGAGCTTTGAGAAAGATGGTCGAAACGTCCGGGAATGGTTTGCGGCCCGCAATCAGTTCGCCATAATGTTCGGCGAGCGCTTCGCCGCTTGAGTGTCTGAAACCGCATGGACCGGCGCAGATACACAGAATTCAGGACACTCCCACGTGGAAAGGCCGACGCGCTGCTGCATCACTCGGACCAGGGATCGCAATATACCAGCGAGCAGTTTCAGCGCCTGCTGGCGGACAACGGTATCACTTGTTCCATGAGCCGGGCCGGGAACGTCTGTGACAATTCCGCGATGGAGAGCTTCTTCTCGTCCCTGAAAATCGAGCGCACCAACCGCAAGGTTTACCGCACCCGCGACGCAGCCCGCGCGGACGTGTTCGACTACATCGAGCGCTTCTACAACCCACGCAGACGGCATTCGAAACTGGGCTACATCAGCCCAGTGGAGTTCGAGGCCCGCGCTATGCTAGCTTAACCCGCTGTCCGCGAAACCGGCAGCAGGCCACTTTACCAGCTGGTTGCGTCGCGTGACCTGACGTCGCCGCGACTGCGTCTCGGCATCCGGGATCCAGACCTCGGGCAGGAACCCGGCGGCGTAAAGCTGCGCCAGAACGCGGGCATCGATCTTGTCCGTCTTTGTCTTTGCCCGCGCGATGAGGTGGACCTGCAGCGGGTTGGCGACTGCTACTCTGGCCACCTTTGGCGCGATGATCTCAACGACGGCCGCAGCATTGCCTGTCGCCTCGACGACCACATGGTCGGTTTGCAGGAGGCGCGCGGCGAAGGCCGCCAGCTTGTCCCGTGTCATGTCCACGCGCCCAAGTCGGCGCGCCGTTCCGTCTTCCAGTGCCACCGCCTCGGCAAAGACGCGATGGATATCCAGTCCGATGATGCGCATTGCGACCTCCTCCTGCTGACAAGGAGGGAGCAGGCGGGCACGCGGCATTTACATATCCGTGCTCTCGGCACATCCGGGCGAGCCGCAGGGGCGACCATATTACGGAACGGGCTCACAGCCCACTGTTGTAGCTCGGTCTGCCCGCACTCACATGCTCCCGATGCCCCAAGTCCCGGATGCCATCACGATAACATATCCGAGACCAGAAGCACCGCCCGCATCATGCCGGATAACGGCATGGTCGAGCGTGTGATACGGACACTGAAGGAGCAGTGCGTCCATCGCCAACGCTTTGACAGCATCCAGCACGCAACTCGGGCAATCGGAGACTGGATCACCTCTACAACCACCGCCGCCCGCATCAGGCACTTGCAATGCGCACGCCTGCCGAGGCATTCAGATTAGCAGCTTAACCTGAGCAGATTCCGCTGGGTCAATACAAAAGTGCCATATCTCGCAGGGGCGTTGATCATTGAACACCATGTTGGTAGGCCTCATGTTTCCCCAACTGAAAGACCCTTCGCTGCTTGAAACCCGCGCCGTTGTAAACGGCGACTGGAGCGATACGCCTGCGCATTTTCAGGTGCTCAATCCGGCCAGCGGTACCGTTATCGCCGAGGTTGCGGATGCGACTGCCGGGATGCTTACCAAAGCCATCGACGCCGCAGATACCGCTCGCGTTGCCTGGGCAAGCCTGACCGGCAAGGAACGTTCTGAAATTCTCAACCGCTGGTATGAGATAATCCGCGATAATGCCGGTGATCTTGCCCGCATTCTGACCGCCGAGATGGGCAAACCCTAATCCGCCGGACCATGTTCATCGTCGGGCCGAAGCATGGACGTGGCGTATGGTGATCACGCTGTTGGCACCAATGATCAACAAGCGCCGTAGGGATCGCTCCCCCGTCTTCGCCGTCGCTCCGACCCGTGCCTGGTCCGGTCATCGCGAGTGCCGTTGCGGCGTTCGCACCAGATCCTGATGAATTTGATAGCGGGCGCAACTTTTTCGTCCATAGTCTTCGTTCAGCCAGTCGCGCAGGACTTCGAGCCGGCCTCATTGACGGCGTTCCAAATTGTCATGGCCAATACGGCCTTGTCCATGCCGTGCCTTGTCATTCCCGGATCCGTCAGGATTGTGATGCCGGCGCAAGTTGCGCACCGTCATAGAACCCTCCGTCGGAATAAAGCAGCGCAGCCTTACCCGAGACCTCAGCCGAAAGCACCTTGCCGATGAAAATCACATGGGTGCCCGCCATCAGCATACTTACGACCTCCAGTTCAAAACCCGCAGCCGCTTCTGTGATCAGCGGCACACCGCAGGCCCCATCGTGCCATGCGAGACCTTTGAATTTGTCGCCGCCGGATTTCGCGAAACGCATCGCGACATGCTGCTGGTCATTGGCAAGAATGCTGACGCCAAAGCTCTGGCTCTGAAAGAATTTGGGATAAGAGCTTGAGGCCCTGTTGATACAGACAAGCACCATGGGCGGCGACAGCGAAACGCTCGAGAATGCGTTGACAGCTAGGCCGAAAGGCTGTTCCCCGGCCTTGCCTGTCACAATTGTCACACCCGTCGGAAAGGCCCGATGAGCCTGTTTGACGCGATCCGCCAGATCGGCGGACCCGGGTTCTTGCGTGGTCATGGTGATATGGTCCTTGCGGAATGATCTGTCGGGCGGGCGCGGCATGGCCGGCCCGCCGTTGCTCCGGGCAGACTTACTTCAGCGGCACGCGCAGCTCCGGAATATGGGAGGTCCGGATATCCACGCGCCCCACGCCCTGAATATCTGCCGTCGGTACGGCAGGAACCGGCCCGCGGCGGGCAGCATATTCGGCGCGGGTGATCGCGGCGAAGCCCGGCTCGTCGCGGTCCCAGACCGGCTTGCCATGGCGCCCGCGGAAGCGAGGCATCACCTCTTCGGCGAAGATCGTCATGTTCTTGCGCACCAGCCACGAAGGCATCGTCCAGCCGTCAGGATACATGAGTAGCCGCCCGGCATCCATCTGCGAAGTGACTTCCTCGATCCGCTCGGCCACGGTATCAGGCGAGCCAACGATGAACTGGCCGCTCTTGATACCGTCCTCAAATGTCAGTTTCGAGATGTCGACGCTGCGATAGCCGCCACCCGCCGCCATGCCGCGCAACGATTGCGGGGTCACATGACCGGGTGGGAAGGAATCGTGGAAGGGCGAGCCAAGCGAGTTCTGCAGAACCGACATGAAATGGCCCTCGGCTTCGATCCGTGCCTGTTTGTCGGTTTCCGCCACATGGACGAAGGCAGTTGCCGCGATGCGGCGCGGGTCATAGTCCTGCCCGGCATTCAGCACAGCCTGTTTGAAATTCTGGCAGTTTTTCAGCAGGATCGGCCATGGCACCAGCACCGCGAGATAGGTGTAGCCATGCTTTGCTGCAAAGGCGAGTGAGTCCTTCGACCCCGCCGCCGGCACCCACATTTCCGGGCCGGGCTTCTGGATCGGCTTGGGCCAAAGATTCACATATTCCGACTGGAAGAACTTGCCATCCCATTTGAAGGGAGCATCCGAAGTAAAGGCCGCCATCATCATGTCATGCGCTTCGCGGAAACGCTCCCGCGCATAGGTCGGGTTCATCACGCCAAGCGAATGGTAATTGCCGCCGATCCCCATCGGCAGCCCCGCGAAATAGCGTCCTTTCGAGAGAATATCGAGCGTGGCAATTTCCTCGGCAAAGCGCATCGGCGTCAGATATGAGTTCATCAGCGCGCCAACCGTGCCCACACGCATGCGACTGGTCTTTGCGATGATCGTCGCGGTCATGGTGATCGACTGGCCGACAAGCGAGTTCGGACCGCCATGCTGTTCGATGATCACCGCCCCGTCATAGCCCAGACGTTCGGCGAAAACGGTATCCTCGACATAATCCTCGACGATCTGCTGGCCGTAGAGATCATCGTAATATTTCGAAGGCGTGGTGATGAAGCGGGTTTTTCCAAGCTCATCGCGATGGGGAACGTAAGGGTATTTGCCGCCGTTGCAGATGTAAAATTCGAGTTCTCTCATTGGTCTTACTCCTTCGCGCGGCTGACGAATGCACTGACCATTTCGGCAAGCCCGGCAGGGGTCTGGACGAAGGGCAGATGCGTGGTCGTGGTATCGGTGGCGGTGATCGTGACCACTGTCGCGCCCGGGATCAGATCGGCGTAGCGGCGGGCCACATCATTGTTGATGACGCGGTCATCCTCGGCGAGGATGATCTGGGTCGGGGCTTTCACCCGGGCCAGACGGCGCTCGAGCTTGGCGTCATGGCGCGGCTGCCAGGCAAGGCGGGCCAGAGTGGTCGATTCGACATAGTTTTGGACAATCGCTTCGACCGGATCGCCTTCTTCCAGATAGTCGGGATATTTCTCGTGTTCGCCATTGAACAGTCGGCCAACGACCTCTTCGCCGGTCTGGCGGAAGATATCATGGCGGAAGGCGTCCTTGAGGCCGGCCGGAGCAATCAGTTGCAGGCTGGCGAGCCGCTCGGGGTAGAAGGCCGCGATTTCCGCCGCGATCCAGCCCCCGAACGAATGGCCCACCAGATGGACCTTTTCGAGCTCCAACTGATCAAGCAGGCTGGCATAATGAATGACCACATCGGCGAAACCGTCCAGCCATTCGGGGAAGGGTGTGTCGCCGTAGCCGGGGTGTTCGGGCGCGATCAGATCGACCGATTGCGACAGCGCCTCGTGGAAGGGCAGCCAGCGCCGGGTCAGGCCAGCCCCATGCAGATACATGACAGCTTCACCCTGCCCTTTGCGGCGGATTGCGGTCTTCAGACCAGACACGTCTACGAAGTCAGGCGCCGTATAGAACGGCCAGGGATTTTCAGCTGTCATGGGGTTTCCTCATAATTGTCGGAAAGTCGGCCCCCGATCCGAAGCCGGGGTACGCAACGGGCCAACCCGCTTCGTTGGAGTTTAGGCGGCGCGGCGCGGGCATCTCCATCACCATGGCATGTGACAAGCCCGGGAAAGTGAAGTCGCCCGACCACGCTCATGTGCCGGAAGGTTCTGCCCCTTGCCGTTTGCGCCGGGCGGCATCGCGCCCGGCAATGTAGCCCCAGGTCAGATTCGGGCCGAGCGTGGTGCCCGAACTCACGGCCTTTGTGCCCAACGGGTTGGCCATGGCGACCCCGGCGCAATAAAGCCCGTCGATGACAGACCCGTCGGCCCGCAGAACCCGCGCTTGTATATCGGTCATCGGTCCGCCCTTGGTCGAGATCAGGGTGCGGTTGAAAGGAAGCGCCACGAAAGGCGGCGTCTCAATCGCCTCGCGCCTGATGCGCCCGAAAGTGTCGGGCTGGTTGTGCGCGAAAGCTTCGTTGAACTCCTGAACCGTCTGCGGAAGCACCCCCGGATCAAGCCCGATCCGCACGGCGAGGCTGGCCAGATCCGGAGCGCGGGTGATCCAGCCCTGCGCATTGCGGGCAAAGAACCGCGCGATCAGATTGCGCGACAAAAAGCGTTGATCGGTGATGAACCATGCCGGCAGATCAGTGGGTAGCCCGTCCGCGCCGCGCCGGTCGAGAAAGAGGCCGAGATTGTGGTCGTGTTCGTCACAAAAGCGCCGCCCCTGCGGATTGACGATCACAGCATTTGCCGCGCTGTGATAGAACCAGCCAAGCGCCTGCGGGCGTCCGTCCAACACTCCCGGAATGGCGGAATTGAAATTCGCCTGATCCATCCGCGCCAGCGCCGCCCCAGCCCTTACGGCGATCCGCAGTCCGTCCCCCTCATTCGTGGGCGGGCTTGCCGGGCTGTCCAGCGGGCCGGGGAAATGCCGCGCGACCAGATCTCGGTCCCATTCAAATCCGCCCGAGGCAATGACGACGCCATAGAAGGCGGCAAAGCGCACAGGCCTGCCCTGTCTTTCGGCCAGAGCGGCCGTGACCCGGCCCTTTTCATCCTGTTCCAGCCCTGTCACCCGCGCCCCGGTCAGAACATGACAACCCGCATCCAGACAGCCGCGCAGCAAGCCGATCACCAACGCCGCCCCCATGCCGCGTTCGCCGCTCAGCAGCCGTTTCACGGCCCTCGGCAAAAAGCGCAATTGTCGGCGCACGGGCCCGGTCATCGGATCACACTGCGCGATTTCGGAAAAGGTGAACAGGAGCGGCAGCTTGAAACGGCGCAGGCGGCGGCGGTGCCCGGCTTCCAGAACCCTGCGCCGCAAAAGCCGCGGCGTGACCATGCGACCATATGCTTTGGCCCCCGGCGCTTCTGGGAAAAGGTCAGAATCGGGCAGGAGTTCGAAACGCAGCGGCGTCCTGGCCTCGATCAGCGCCAGCGCAGGCCCGGCATTGGTGCCGAAGGCCGCAAGCCGCGCCGCGTCAGAGACGGCCTGATCCTCGGGCGCTGTGGCCAGAAGATAGGCGCAGGCCTCCTCGGCGCTGTCCTCTATCCCCGCCGCAGCGGCAAGATGATTGGCCGGCGCCCAGATGGCCCCGCCCGACCATGCCGTAGTGCCGCCAATCTTGTCGGCCTTTTCAAGGATAAGGACAGAGAGGCCCTCAGAGGCCGCAGTCAGCGCGGCCATAAGCCCTGCCGATCCCGAACCCATCACGACCAGATCATAGCTTTCCGGGCCCGACATGGTGATCCGCTTCACCCTGCTTTCGAATAGACGACGATGGGGTTGCCATCAGCGTCGGCCAATACCGCCCGCCGTTCATGCGGCCCCTGCTGCACTGGCTCCAGCACCTGAACCCCGGCGCAGGTCTCTTCGGCGAGGAAAGCATCTACATCATCACATTGCACAGAGAAGGTGACGCTGGACGCAAGGCTCTCGCCCTGCGCGGTCAGCGCCAGGGTGATACCACCTCCGTCAAAGGCCGCGTAACGGTCGCCATCGCGGAATTTCAGCCGAAAACCAAAATGGCCGCTGTAAAAGGCAACGGCGCGGTCCATATCCGATACCGGCACCAGAATTTGTTTGATCTCAGCCATTTTACACCTGTTGTGTTGAGGAAGGGCCGGGAAACCGGCTCTCTTCGCAATCTGAAATCAATAGACCTGCCAGATCGTGTCAAAGGGCTTGCCCGTGCCGCGCGCTTTAGCCAGTTCGCGGATGATCGGCGTCATCTCGGCAAGGAAGGCATGCAGCCCAGCTTCGCTTTCCCACTCGTCGATATCGAGGATCTCGCCCTCGCGGTAGAGACGGCGATGCGAGATGCAGCCGTGCCGCTTGAGCGCTTCGGCCAGCTTTTCGTGCTCGGCGGCATGGGTCTTTTCGACTTCACGCACCCGCTCGATATCGACATCGGGAATACGGACAGTGACGACAATACTCATTTTTGCTCTCCATCTGGGTTTCACCGGGGCCGCAATGGCGCGGAAGGACCGGATTTCGTGACGCCTGCGGATCAGAGAACCGATCCGACAAAGGCTTTGGTGCGCGGATTCTTTGGCCAGCTCAGCACATCATTCGGGCTGCCTTCTTCGACCACATTGCCCTGATCCATGAAAATGACCCGATCGGCGGCCTCGCGGGCGAAGCCCATTTCATGGGTCACGACGATCATGGTCAGCCCGCTCGCCGAAAGCTGCTTCATCACTTGCAGCACCTCATTGACATTCTCCGGGTCGAGCGCGCTGGTCGGCTCGTCGAAGAGAATGGCTTTCGGCTCCATGTTGAGGGCACGCGCAATGGCGACGCGCTGTTTTTGCCCCCCCGACAGTTGAGCGGGATAGGCGTCTGCCTTGTTCGCTAGCCCGACACGCGACAGAAAGCCCATGCCGCGTTCAACTGCGATCTCGCGCTTTTCGCCTTTGACGCCCACCGGACCCTCGATCAGATTCTGCAACACCGTCATATGCGGAAAGAGATTGAAGCTTTGAAACACCATGCCGATATTGCCAATGCGCCGGGCAATCTCGCGCTCGGGCAATTCGATCAGATAGTCTCCGACCTCACGATAGGCGATCAGCTCGTCTTCCAGAGTGATGCGCCCGGAATCGATCTTTTCCAGATGGTTGATGCAGCGCAGCATCGTGCTTTTGCCCGATCCGGACGGGCCGATGATGCAAACCGTCTCCCCCGCGCCCACCTCGAAGGACACCCCTTTCAACACCGAAAGCGGGCCGAAGGATTTCCATACTTTTTCGATTTTGATCATTTTTTCCTCCGATCAGCGGTCCATCCGGCGCATGCGCTTTTCAACGAAATGCTGCACGGGAGAAATCAGGGCGAGGATGACGAGATACCAGAAGCTGGCCACGAAGAGCATTTCCATCACGCGGTAGTTCTGCCCGGCAATGTTTTGCGCGGTGGTCAGCAGATCGCCCCCGGCAATGACCGAAACCAGCGCGCTGGCCTTGACGATGTTTGAAAACTGGTTGCCCAGCGACGGCACGATGGCGCGCATCGCCTGCGGCAGGATGATACGGCGCAGGATGCGCCCCCGGCGCATGCCGAGCGCAAAGGCCGCCTCGCGCTGTCCGCTGTCGATGCTTTGCAGGCCGCCACGAATGATCTCGCCCATATAGGCGGATTCGGCCAGCCCGAGCGCGATGAACGAGGCCACGAAAGGCGTCAGCACCTGACTGATGCGAAATTCCGAATAGACGATATCGGTAAAGGGGATCCCAATGACCAGCGTGGGCACGAACAGGCCGATATTGCCCCAGATCAGAAGCTGGACAATGGCCGGAAGCCCGCGCAGCAGCCAGACATAGAACCCTGCGACCGCTGCGACGACGGGATTCGAAGACATCCGCCCGAGCGCCACGAAAACACCCAGCACCAGCCCCATCACCAGCGCAAAGGCGCTGAGCTGAATCGTGATCAGCAAACCGTTCAGGATCGGACCGGAGAACAGATATTCAAAGAATACCGGCCATTTTATGCTGCGGTTCGACGCAAGGCCCCAGAACGCCCCGACCAGAACGAGAATCGCTATCGCGGCTGTGACAAAGCTCCAGCGCGACGTGACTTTATGAACGGGGAAATATGTGGCCCCTGCCGCAGAGGCGCCCCCGCCGGCGGCCGGCGCATCGCCCGTCTTCGATTCCAATGTTTGATCGCTCATCTCACCTACCTGAGTATTTTATCGTCTGCATCCGGTGTGGGCCGCACAGACCACAATCAGAAACGGGAAGGCAAAAGCACTTCCCGGCGGATCGACCGGCCGATGATTTCATCCACGCCTGCATCTGAATTCCGATCCCGTTTACCGCAAAGCCGGGGCGCTCCCCATCACATGGGCAGGTGACAGACGCGGGGGGCGCATTCCCCTATCAGGGGGCCTAGTTACGGGTGGCCATTGGCTGCTCTTCCCTTACAGCGCCCGGCGCTGGACGAAGCGAGGACCCCATTTCATGAACAGCGCCGCCCCGATTCCCACGCAAACGAACAGCCCCGCCCTGCTCGATACAGCCGAAGCCTCAGTTGCAACGCTCATTACGAACGGGATCGATACGCTTTATGCGCTGCCAGGCCTTCATAATGATCCGCTTTGCGATGCCGTCTACAAACGCCGGGACGAGATCCGCCTTCTCCATGCGCGCCATGAACAGGCGACGGCCTATATGGCACTGGGCGCCGCGCTCTCGACTGGCAGGCCACAGGCTTTTGCTGCCGTTCCCGGCCCAGGTTTCCTGAACACCACCGCAGCCCTTCTGAGCGCGGAGGGCACCTGCGCGCCGGTTCTGGGCATCATCGGCCAGATCCCGCAACGCGACATCGACCGGAATTACGGCCATCTGCACGAAATCCGCGACCAGATCGGCATGGCCGCCCATGTGGCGAAATATGCCCGTCGCATCCGCTCGGCTCAAGAGGCCCCGCGAGTCGTCAGCGAGGCGATCACCGCCATGCTCTCGGACCGGCCGGGACCGGCGGTGGTCGAGGCCGCGCTTGATATCTGGACCCAGCGTGCCCCCTTCGCGCCGACACAACCTATTGCAAAGGCAGATGACGACCTGCTTGACGGCGGCGCCGTCGAGCACGCAGCCCGCCTCGCGCTCGCGGCAAAACGCCCGATGATCGTCGTCGGGGGCGGCGCGCTCGATGCCGCCGAAGAGGTGCGCGCGCTGGCCGAATTCCTGCAGGCACCCGTCCTCTCCTATCGGCGCGGGCGCGGCGTGATCCCGACCGATCATCCGCTGGCGATCAATTTGCCGCAGGGCCACCGGCTCTGGCCGCAGGTCGATCTTGTCATCGCCATCGGGACCCGGATGTTCATCCAGGAACAGCAATGGGGCATGGACATGGATCTGCGCGTCATCCGCATCGACGCCGATCCCGAAGCCCCGAATCGTCATCAGGCCCCCGATGTCGCGATGATCGGCGATGCGGCGGCCTACACGGCAAGCCTGGTTTCGGCGCTTGAGTTCGGCGGTTCGCCCAGTTCGGCCTGTGCCTTTGATCTTGAGGCCGAAGCCGCATGGCTTGCCCAACGTGCCGCCGCGCTCGAGCCGCAACGCTCTTATCTGAACGCAATCCGTGGCGCGCTGCCCGCCGACGGGATCTTCGTCGATGAGGTGACGCAGGTCGGGTTCGCCAGCCGCCTGCTGTTTCCGGTCTATAAACCGCGCGACTTCATCTCGCCCGGATATCAGGACAATCTCGGCTGGGGCTACGGCACTGCGCTTGGCGTCAAGGCGGCCAATCCTGACCGCTCGGTGGTGGCGATCGCCGGGGATGGCGGCTTCATGTATCAGGCGGGGGAGCTTGCGACAGCGGCTCAGCATAATATCGGCCTAGTGGTCGTGGTCTTTGACAACGGCATGTTCGGCAATGTCAAACGCATCCAGCAAGAGCGCTACGGCAACCGCATCATCGCCGCTGATCTGAAAAGCCCCGATTTCGTGGCGCTGGCGGAAAGCTGTGGCGTAGCCGGGTACCGCGCCGACAGCCCCGCCGAGCTGGAAAAGGCCCTCGGCCTCGCGCTGGAACGCAATGCCCCGGCGCTGATCCATGTCAGATGCGGCGAGATGCCGAGCCCCTGGGATATGTTGCTGATGCCACGCGTGAGGGGGTGACGAAATCATGCTCGACGATGCCAATCCGAAGAGCCAGCTTTTCATCAATGGAGAATGGGTATCTGCGCTGGACGGCGGCACGGCGGATGTTTTCTGCCCGGCCGATCAGCGCCTGATCGCAACCATCTCGCTGGGGCGCGCAGCCGATATCGACCTCGCCGTGCAGGCTGCCGATGCCGCCTTCAAGGGCGCATGGGCAGATACCCCGGCGCGCCAGCGCGGGCTTTTGCTCTCGCGGCTTGCCGATCTGATGGAGCGGGAAAAAGAGGTCATCGCGCGGCTCGAAGCACTTGAGATCGGTCGCCCTTACCGCGAACCACTGATGGTTGATATCCCGAGCGCGATCTCGACCCTGCGCTATTTCGCGGGCTGGGCCGACAAGCTGGACGGCCGTGTCCTGTCAAGCCCGGACCATTTCGGGCGTCCGGTCCATGCTTATACGACGCGGATTCCGGTCGGGGTCGTGGGCGCGATCCTGCCCTGGAACGCACCGACGATGATCGCCTGTTGGAAGCTCGCCCCCGCTCTTGCCGCAGGCTGCACCGTGGTGCTGAAACCCGCGCTGGAGGCCCCGCTCGCCATTCTCTATCTGGCGCGGCTGATCGAGGAGGCAGGCTTTCCCGCCGGTGTCGTCAATATCGTGGCCGGCACCGGGCCTGATGCGGGGGCCGCGCTGGTTTCGCATCCGCTGGTTGCCAAGATCTCCTTCACCGGCAGCCCCGCAACCGGGCGCGCGATCGCCTGCAAGGCTGCGGAAAGCTTTACGCCTGTCACGCTGGAGCTGGGCGGCAAGGCGCCGCAGCTTGTGTTTCCTGGCGTCGATGTCGCCCAGACCGCGCTGGCGCTGGCGCTTGGCATCTTCTCCAATCAGGGGGAGATCTGCGCCGCAGGCTCGCGCATCCTCGTTCATAAATCCATCGAGGCCGAACTGACCGCCGCGCTAAAGGCCGAGGCCGAGGCGCGGGTGCTGGGCCATCCGCTCGATTCCGGAACCACGATGGGCGCGCTGATTTCCGAACGGCAGATGGAAACCGTCTCGGGCTATATCGAATCGGGCCGTGCAGAGGGCGCGCGGATCGTCACCGGCGGCGCGGCGCTCGATGGCCCGGGCCACTTCATGCGCCCGACGGTTTTTGCCGATGTGACCAATTCCATGCGCATCGCACGCGAGGAAATCTTCGGCCCCGTGGCAGTAGTGATCGGCTTCGAGACCGAAGAGGAGGCCATCGCGCTTGCCAATGACAGCCAGTACGGTCTTTCGGCCAATATCTTCACCGAAGATCTGCGCACCGCCCATCGCGTAGCGGCAAAGGTCCGGGCCGGCACGGTCTGGGTTAATGGTGGCGGCACGCCCGATCCGCGCTCGGTCTGGGGTGGCGGCGGGCTGAGCGGCATGGGGCGAGAGCTGGGCCTTTCCGCGCTCCAGTCGCATATGACCGAAAAATCGATCTGCGTTCTGCTCTGAGCGGGCGCGGAAACAAAGAGCAGCGCGAGGATCTGCGTCGTCAGGGCCTTGCAGATGAATTTTAGGGAGACCACCATGTTTGAGCGTTATCAGTCGCCGCCGCCGGATGTGATCGTAGAGCTGATGCAGGCCTATCGCGCCGATCCGCGCCCGGGCAAGATCGATCTGGGGATCGGCGTCTATAAGAATGACCAGGGCCAGACCCCGGTCATGCGTGCCGTCAAGCAAGCCGAACAGTGCTATATCGGGATCGAAGCCAGCAAGGCCTATCTCGGCCTTGGCGGCGACGGGCAGTTCGTCGATCTGATCGCAGATCTGGTGCTGGGCGAGGCCGCAAAATCAGGAAACCTCGCCGGGATCCAGACCGTCGGCGGCGGGGCGGCCGTCAGGCTTCTGGCCGATATGCTCGCGCGCAATGACGGCATGGGCGAGATCTGGATCCCTTCGCCCACATGGATCAACCATTTGCCGATTGCCAGGGCTGCGGGCCTGAAGGTGCGGGAATATAACTATTACGATCCCGACACCGGCACAGTGGCCTTTGAGCGCATGATCGCGGATCTTTCGGCAGCGAAGGCGGGCGATGTGGTTTTGCTGCATGGCTGCTGCCACAATCCGACCGGCGCGGATCTGTCGCCGCAGCAATGGGCGGATCTGGGCGCGCTGATCCTGTCGCGCGGGCTGTTGCCTTTCGTCGACATGGCCTATCAGGGTTTTGGTGACGGGCTTGAAGCCGATGCGGCCGGGATTCGGAAACTGGCCACCATGGTGCCCGAAATGGTGATCTCGGTCTCATGCTCCAAGAATTTCGGCGTCTATCGCGACCGCGCCGGCGCGGCGCTGATCCTGTCGGAGAACGCCGAAGGGACTGCAAAAGCCAAGGCGGTCCTGCTTGCGGCGGGCCGGGTGAATTATTCCTTCCCGCCCAATCACGCCGCAGCCTCGATTGCGCTTCTGCTGTCTGATCCCGCGCTGACCGACGACTGGAAAGCCGAACTCGACGAGATGCGGGTCCGTCTGCAAAACAACCGCCGGATACTGGCGGAGGCGCTGCGGGCCGCGACCAACTCGGACCGTTTCGATTGCATCACTGGTCATAAGGGGATGTTCTCGCTGCTCGGGCTTGGGCTCGACAGGGTTCTGCGCCTGCGCGAGGAGGCGGCGATCTTCATGCCCCCGGACGGGCGAATGAACATTGCGGCGATCAATGTGGGCCAGCTTGATGTGATCGCAGGCGGCATCGCAGCCGTGCTGCGCTGACCTTTCCCGAGCCGGGGCCTTTTGCTCCGGCCGCTTTCTTCCTGCAAAGAGGAGCCGCGACTTTGAAGATTGCAGGACTGAACCCGTTCCGGCGCAGCCGCCGTCTTTCGGAACAGCCCGGCCCTTTTACGGATGACCGCTATCGCGGCCCTTTGCCCGAAGCCTGTGATGTCGCGGTGCTTGGCGGCGGGATCGCCGGGCTGACCGCCGCCATCGAGCTGGCAAAGCGCGGACAAAAGGTGGTGCTTCTGGAAAAAGGGCGTCTTGGGGCCGAGCAGACTAGCCGCGCGCTTGGCTGGGCGGCAAGCCTTGGGGATGACGGATTGCGCCTTCCGCTCAGCCTGCGCAGCAAGGCGCTCTGGCGCGATTATCAGCAGAATTACGGTGTGGATACCTCATATCGCGCGTCTGGTCTGGTCATTCTGTGCAGCGCGCCGGACGAGATGGACATGATGCAAAGCTGGCGCGACATGGCAGCAGGGCATGGCGATGTCGACGCCCGACCGCTGAGCCTTGCGCAGATTACGCAGCATATGCCCGCCATGCAGATCCCCGGTCTTGTCGGCGCATGGGCTCAGCCCTCGGACGCATGTGTCGCGCCGGAAAAGGTTGCGCCGACCCTTGCGCTGATTGCCGCCGGGCTTGGCGTGCGGATCATCGAGAACTGCGCCGCGCTCGGGCTTGACCTCAGCGCAGGCCGGGTGTCTGGCCTCCAGACCGAGGCCGGGGGCATCCGGACCGGCGCGGCTCTGGTGGCCGGTGGGGCCTGGTCGCGGCGATTTCTGCGCCAGCACGGGGTCGGGATCAGCCAGTTACCGATCTCCAGTTCGCTTTTCCGCACACAGCCAATGTCCACGACGCTGCCGTCGACAGGCGCGACCGGCTCATTCGGCTGGACCCGCCGCGATGACGGCAGCCTGACCTTCGGCAGCAATTCCGGCGTCGCTTCGATCACCACTGACAGTCTGCGGCTGCTGCGGCAGTTCCTGCCGGCGTTGCGTAAAGATCATGGCACATTGAGCCTTCGCCTCGACGCCGATTTCTTCACATCTGTGTGCGACGAGCTGGCAGGGCCGCGCGCGCGACAGGCGGCCTATACGGAAAGCCGGATCCTCGGCGCAGTCCCGGACATGCATGCGGCAGAGCGCGCTCTTCTTGCTTTGCGGCGCGAGCTTCCCGATTTCGCGGATGCAAGGATTGAAACCGCCTGGGCCGGGGTGATCGACGCGACGCCTGACAAGGCCCCGATCATCGGCGAAACCGGCCTGCCGGGGCTTTTCGTTTCGACCGGGTTTTCCGCTCATGGCCTTGCCATGGCACCAGCCGCGGCAGAGATCGTCGCGATGCAGATTACGGGCAAGACCGTTTCAGGCGCTGCAAATTACTCAAACAACCGCTTTGCGCGGGCTGCGGCCCGGCGGCGTCACATGGCCCTGTGATAGTGCGCTCCCCGGCGGAGAATAAACTCTGACCATAAGAATCTGAAACATGGAGGTTGCAATGAAAGAAATATCCGGTGTCAGCCGCAGGTGCGCGTTTGCCGCTGCAGCACTTTTTGCCCTAGGGAGTGCCGCGCTGGCCGAGAGCGATCCCGAGTTGGTCGCAAAGCTTCCCGACAGTGTGAAAAGCAGCAAGACGATCCGCGTCGGCTCTCCGATGACGATCCCGCCGCATGTCTACCTTGAGGGTCAGCAACTGACTGGCGTCGCAGTCGATCTGTCGCGCGCGCTCGAGCCGATGCTGGATGTCACCTTTGAATTCCGTGACATGCAATGGCCGGGCATCATTCCGGGCCTGCAAAGCGGTGCGATTGATGTCTCGATGGGGATGATCAGCTTCCGGGAAGACCGCAAGGAAATCCTTAACATGATTCCTTACGTCAATGATGCGCTGTCACTGCTGATTGCCTCCGAAAACACCGAGATCACCGGCGATGAGAAAACCCTGTGCGGCAAGCGCGTGGGTGTGGTGCAGGCCAGCTGGTTCTACGATCTCGCAGAAGGGGCCTCGGCGCGCTGCGTCGAAGGAGGTCTTCCGGCGGTTGAGGTGCTGCAATATTCAGGGAATCCCGGTGTCCTCGCAGCGTTCCAGTCTCGGTCGATAGACGCTTGGGTCCATACCGCGCTCGAGCTTTCGGCTGTAGAGCGGGCTCTGGATGGAACGGCGCGGATCGTCAATATGGAAGGGGATAACTGGGCCACCGGCGCGATCACGATCTCGACGGGCAAGGATCAGCTTGCTCTGGCAGAGGTGCTGCAGGCTGGTCTGAACAAGCTGATAGCGGATGGCAGCTACCAGAGCATCCTCGAAAAGCATGCGGTCGGAACCATGGGGGTAGAGACCTTCAGCATCAATCCCTGAAATGATCACCATGCGGCTGCGAAATAGCCGCCGCATGGCGTTTTCCGGGGGTATTGGCTCGGTGCCGATACCGCTCGTGGCCGGTTCGTTGCTTTTCGCGCTGAGAAAGAAACCTTCGCCAAACGACAGGGGTGCCGGGTCGTATGCCGATGGCGGCTCCTGCCGGAGGAGTGACCCATGGCAAAGGCGGAAAGCCATGAGCAGGAGTGTGAACTGCGAAGGCGCCACTGCTTTTGCGGTTTGCGATGCCAAGTCTTTGGGCTTGACGGGAGGGGGCTGTCCAGATTGTCTGTGCGTGAAGTGAACAGCTCTGTGCGATATCCGGATATCCGGATATCGGGAATTGAGGCAGGCAGGACTGGGGCTGTTCCGCCGAGGGCAGGCGAAACCGGCACCCTTGTCTAGCCGACTGCACTGCACAGAGGGCCGCATAGAGGGAGACGTCAGATTGGCCGAAATTTCGCTCACTGGGGCGCAAATGCTGAATCTGCTTGAACTGGTGACCTTTGACTGTCCGCGTACGACAGCCCAACTGGCCGAAGCGGCGGCGATCAACCGGACCGTCGCCCATCGTCTGCTCAATACTCTTAATGAGCGAGGCTATGTTAGTCGTGACGGAAAGGTCTTCATTCCCGGCCCCATGCTGCGGCGAATGGCCTTGGTGGCCGATCAGTGCGGCATTCCGTTGATTGCGCGCCCGGTTCTCGCGCAACTGTCGGCAGAGCTGGGAGAAAGCATCGTCATGCACAGGATTGATGGTGATGACGCGGTTGTGGTGGAGCAGGCCATCAGCGAGGCCGAGGTGGTGCGGGTGCAGCACCGTGAGGGCGCGCGCCATCCGCTGCCGATGGGAGCCAGCGGGCGGGCGCTCCTGGCCTTTCAGCCCGAGGCGGTCATCAAACGTCATCTCGGACGGGCGGAGGATCCGGTCGAGCTGGGCCGGCTGCTGGCCGCCACGCGCGAAAGCGGTATCGCACGTTCGAAAAATGAACTTCAGCGCGGGGTCGCCGGGCTGGCGGTACCCTTGCATGAACCCGCCGGGATCGTGCGTTACAGTCTCGCGGTTCTGGCTCCGACACAACGCTCTGCCGGGCTTGATACGAAGGTCGGCAAGCTTGTCGAGGCCCAGCGGACTGTTGAAGCCCTGATCGCCGATAAGGGAAGATAGAGCGGGCGGAAGATCATTGCGTATCCCTTCCCGAACGGGACACTGCACGGAAGGCGGGAGCAAGGCACAGCCAGACTGCGGCTGAGACTGTATAGCGGGAAGCTGCGGGTGCCGCCTTGCAGCGGAGCCGGATCTTAAAGGTGATTCCCACGAAATGACCCCGGTCAGAGCAGGGGATTGTCACAAAATACTCAAATCTTGCACATTCAGACCGTTTTTAAGGCAACGTTCGGTCATTTTGCCGGATATCGAACGAAAATGTTCCACAATCGAGCGATCACCGATATGCTCCAGTCAGGAGCTGCCAGAGTGGGCAGCCATGTCCTTTCCTTATACAGAGATGCCGAACGGATTGGTTTCCGATTGGCTATCCCGCTTTTACGGATCGCTGCCATGCAAATCATCGAGAATGATGTCCCCTCCGGCGATCAGGCTGGCATTGCAGATGGTATCGTATCGCTGATCAGCGATGTCGGAACCGCGCGTTTCGAAGACAGTCTGGCAGCGGTGAGCGGTTCGCTGCTGCAATGTCATCAGATCACGGCCTTTTCCTTCAGCGCCGATAAGGTTCCGTGTCGTCTAGGGCTTTTCGCGCAGGAACGGGACAATGAGGTGAAGCGCGCCGCCAAGCGTTACGAGACAATCCATTGGAAGCAGGATCCGTCCAACTTTTTTCTGAGAGATCGCGAGGCTTCGGCCAAGAGCTTCGCCGTTCTGCTGTCAAGGCAGGATATCAAGGATGAGAGTTTTCTTGATGATTGCTACGTCGAACCCGATGTGGGGCACCGGCTGTCGCTGATTTCGGAATTCAACGGGCATCCGGTCAAACTCAGTTTCCATCGCCGAGAATGTCTTGGTCATTTCGACCAGTTGGCCATCAAATCGGCTTTGAACCATGCCCGTTCGCTGATTTCCCTTGTTCTCAAACATGTTGATATCACCAGCAGGTTCCAGTCGCATGAATCGGAGCGTGAAATCTTCGAGAAGGTGCTCGAGACCCGGTATCCCGAGCTTACAAACCGGGAACGCGCGGTCTGCGGCCTTATCGCCATAGGCATGAGTTCCGAAGCGATCGCGCTTACTTTGGGAATCAGTATCAATACGGTTCTGACATTCCGGCGCAGGGCTTATTCACGTTTGAACATTTCGACCCAAAACGAACTGTTGCGGATCCTCTATCGCGCCTGCGCACAGTGGTGACTGGAACTGACCTGCCCCCCGGTGGTCCCTCGTTCATAACGAGAGTCTGCGGGTTTGGGATTGGTAGTTGGGTTGGTCGGTTTGGGCAAGCGCGCCGGGAGCGGAGCTCTCAAATTGCTCAAGCGTCCTGCGCGCCTCGAGCGGCGCTTGGTTGCCGAGCGATGAATGCGGCCTGACGGTGTTGTAATCGTAGCGCCAGAGCGCCAGCTTCCGGCGGGCGTCGTCCAGGGTATCGAAGATCTCCTCGTTCAGAAGCTCGTCGCGCAGGCTGCCGTTGAACGACTCGATGAAGGCGTTCTGCTGTGGCTTGCCTGGATCGATGTAGTGCCAAGGGACGGCGTTCTGATCGGCCCACCTCAGGATGGCTCGACTGGTGAACTCGGTCCCGTTGTCGCTGACGATGCAGGCGGGTTTCCCGTAGATCCTGACCAGCGCATCCAGCTCTCGGGCGACACGAGCGCCCGAGATGCTGGTATCGGCGATCAGGCACAGGTTCTCGCGACAGCAATCGTCGATCACCGCCAGGATGCGGAACTTGCGCGAGGCGCCGAAGCTGTCCGCCAGGAAGTCGAGCGACCAGCGGGCATTGGGACGCGCCGCCTGCGGCATCGGCATGCGTGTGCCGCGGGCCCGCTTGCGCCCGCGTCGTCGCTTCACCGACAGCCCTTCCTCCCGGTAGAGCCGATAGAGCTTCTTGTGGTTCATGATCATGCCCTTGCGTTCGAGCAGCACGCCGATCCGGCGATAGCCGAACCGGCGCCGCTTCCCGGCGATGTCCTTCATCTCCTCGCGGATCTCGGGGCAGTCCGGCGGGCGTGTGCGCCGGACCGTCTTGGGATCGACACCGACAAGCCGGCAGGCCCGGCGCTGCGAGATATCGTGATCCCGCATCGCCCGCAGCGCTGCCTCTCGCCGCTTGGTCAGCGTCGTCAGTTCTTTCCCAGCAGGTCTTTCAGGACGACGTTGTCGAGCATCGTGTCGGCCAGCAGGCGCTTCAGCTTGGCGTTCTCGTCCTCAAGCGCCTTCAGCCTGGCTGCCTCGGATACCTCCATGCCGCCATACTTGGACTTCAGCTTGTAGAACGTCGCCGGGCTAAGGCCATGCCTGCGGCAAACCTCAGCCGTCGGCATCCCGGTCTCCTGTTCTTTGATCATCCCGATAATCTGCGCATCGGTGAAACGGCTCTTTCGCATTCGTCTGCTCCTTCAGGGTTGAGCAGACTCTACATCATGGTGCGGAACTTCGTGGGGGGCAGGTCAATGACCTTGTCCGTATTGGTGTTATAGATACGAACGACCGTCTCCGCTCCGTCCGCTGTAACCATTCCCCTTTCAAGCGCGAAGGGGCCAATCGCGGAACTCATGTTTCCGCAATTGCTCTTGTAATCAACCCTTGCATCCTTCACGGCCACCTGTGCGAAAGTGTAATCGACATCGACGTCGCCTCTTTCGGACGGCGAGACGATGCAAACCTTCGAAAGTGCCGTGATGCCACCACCCATGCCGTCCAGCTGACGCCCGGCGGGATCGGGACTGCCCATCGCGGACAGGAATATCGGATCCCAGTCCGCCTGATCGGCGGGCAGATCGCGGCGATCGAACATGATCGCCTTGCTGGTTCCGCCACGCATGAAGAGTGCGGGTAGACTATGCGACGTCATGGCGTCCTCCCAGGATGTTGATACAGGAGCTCATTGGATGACGGCCTCTTCGCGCATGGCCGCAACATCTTCCTGAGAAAAGCCGAGTTCCTTCATCACCTCGTCGGTGTTTTCGGCAAATTCGGGAACGTGGCTTTCCGGACGGTCGCCAGACGCTATAGCCGACATCTTCAACGGCAGACGCGGGAGTTTCGCCTTCTTGCCTCCTGGCAGGGTCGCTTCCGACATGCGGCCTTCGAAATTAAGCTGAGGGTCATCGAACAGATCACCAGGTACGGCAGCAAGTCCGACCGGGCAGCCGAGAGGCGCCAGCGCCTCGATCAGATCATGCGCCGACAGGCCAGCGGCAATAGAAGCAACGATGGGGCGCAGAGACTGCTTGTTGTCACGTCGCAATTCATTGGTCTTATATTCCGGCACTTCGAGCAGATCTTCGCGGCCGAAGGCCGTGCAGAATGCATGCCATTGCTTGTCGCTGGTCAGGCCGATGAAAACGGAGCGTTCGTCGGCGGTTTCGAAAGTCTCGTAGATGGCCCAAGAGCGCTCGCGCACCGGATAGGGAAGCGCCTTCTTGCCCGTATGCGCTTCGCCCGCCATGTGCTGTCCCATGAAAAACGCTGCCGTTTCGTAAAGCGCGCTTTCGACCTTCTGACCCTTACCGGTGACCTGCCTTTGCAAGATAGCAGCCAGAATACCGATCGTGCCGAACATGCCGCCGCCAATATCAATAATGGAGGTTCCGGCGCGCAAAGGCTGACCGAGCGGGCCGGTCATATAGGCGAGACCCGACATGAACTGCGCAAGCTCGTCCAGACCGGCGCGGTTTTCATAAGGCCCGGGCAGGAAACCTTTCAACGAGCAATAGATGAGCCGGTCATTATAGACCGAAAGCGTCTCATATCCGATGCCAATGCGGTCCGCCGTACCGGCTCTGAAATTCTCGGTCACCACATCCGCCTTGCTGACAAGGCGGCGGACAATCTCCTTGCCCTTTTCGGTCTTGATATCGACGCCGATGCTTTTCTTGAAACGATTGAAATAACCAAAGCTTCCGGCAATATGACCTTTGAGATAACGGGTGCGGTCGCCGGTCGGCAAAGGCTCGACCTTGATTACGTCCGCGCCCAGTTCGGCGAGCAGAAGACCAACCGTCGGTCCCATGGCTATATGGCAGAACTCCACAACCTTGATGCCCGTCAACGGCAGATGCACAGGCTTGCCGGATAATGGTTGGCTGCTCGATGTGGAAAGATTCTGTTGCATTCGGTTTTCCTGTAAATCAGATCTGTTCTGGATTGCGGGTATGCTGGTCGCTTCAGTTTTCCGACGTCCGCCGGTGCAGTTGCGGACTTTCTATCGGCTCTTTCCATGGCTTCGGGCGGCCTTCATAAGCCGGAGGCCCGAGCCTGAAATGCCTTGCTTCGGCGAAAGTCTGAACGAAGGGCATGTTAGGATCGTAAAGTGCCGCACCACGCGGACGCGGCCCCGCTTTCGACACCTGGCTCGTGAGCTTGCGACCGAGTATGTCTTCAAGCAACCATGCAGCTTCGATCAGCACATCGAGATCAATGCCGGTATCAATGCCCATCTCCTCGACCATATTGACGAAGTCCTCGGTCGGCGCCATGCCGGTGGCCTGACCGTTGCCGCAATAGGGGCATCCACCAATGCCGCCAAGCGCAGTATCGACGCGCAGAATGTGCTCCCCCGCAAGAGCGCGAATGCCTGCATAAAGGCTGGTGAGCGCCATGCCGCGCCCGTTATGAACATGCAGCGCAAAATCCCTGATCGCCGACCATCGCTGCCGGATCGCCGCAATCGTTTCTTCGACCAGATGCGGCATGACCCAGCTCATGGGATCGCCCAGGCGGCAGGCATCGACCGTAAACCCGGCTTCAGTCCAGAGATCGTGCTGGCGTTGCAGCATATCCATCAGGTCCGGGAGTGGTACCGGGCCAGTAAAATTCGAACCCCAACAGGCATGAGCAGAGATCGTCGCCGTCTTCAATCCTTTGGCGCGCGCCTTTTCGACAGTGCCCGCCCAGCGGTCGATCTCGTCCTGCTGGCTGCGGTTCCAGTTGCGGCGCGTAAAGACATCACACATATGAACTGTGGTCAGCGCTGCCGTGCCCTGACGATCCATCGAAATCTTGTTGGCGAAGGGGGCTGCGCGCTCCCTGCCTTTTTCATTCGGAATGATGGCTGTGTAGTTGACGCCTTCGACCGGCGTGAAGCGCGCAGCCACCTCGTCGGTCATCGCCATTTGCGGCGTATATTTCGGGCTGACAAAAGAGCCGATCACGATCTGCTTCAACCCGGAGCGAGACAAGATATCAAGCAGCTTGACGCGATCATCTACCGAGATTGATTCATCCTCGATCTGCAAGCCATCGCGCAACGCTTCCTCACGGATATAAATAGTTGGGTATCGGGATAGCATGGTCCAACTCCTCCGCCAGCGCTCCTGCGTCATCGACCGTTCCTCCGGAATCGATAATCAGCGCCTCGAGACAAAAGTGATGGACCAGGACGATTTCGTCCAATATATTATTTATTCTATATTGATACGTTTATCATATCAGGAGGCCCGCCATGGACATAAGGCACCTGCGTTATTTTCTTGCGGTCGCGGAAGAACTCAATTTCCGTCAGGCCGCCGAGCGCCTTCACATCAGCCAGCCGCCGCTCAGCATGCAGATCAAGGCAATGGAGGAAGAGATCGGCGTTCCCCTCTTCGAACGGACACAGCGTAGCGTAAAGCTTTCGCCTGCCGGTGAATTTCTCGTGCCCCATGTGCGCGAAACCATCAGCAAATTCGACCAGACGCGTGAACTCGCCAATCTCGCGGCCCGCGGGGAAGCGGGTCGCCTGCGTGTAGGATTCACCGCTTCCGTGCCGATGCGTCACAGCTTTCCGGCAACGCTGCGGCATTTCCGCGATCTCTATCCCTATGTCAAACAGGAGATTTTCCATTCATCCACGAATGTCCAGCTCGACATGCTCAAGAGCGGCTCACTTGATGTCGGCTTCGTCAGGCTGCCCTATCGCGCGAAAATCGACCCGCATCTGGCCAAGGTCAACATGTGGCGGGACGAATTGATCCTTTATGCGGCGGCGGACAGCAAATGGGGAGAGGAACAGGAACCTGTCCCGATCGAGACACTGGCAGGAGAACCGTTCGTCTCCTTTTCCGCACCTGCCGGATCGTTTGAACAGGTTTCATTTTTGTGCAGTCAGACAGGTTTTCTCCCCAACGTCGTGCAGCACGGCCGCGATGGAACGGCAATTCTCGGATTTGTAGCGGCGGGAGTCGGCGTTGCTATCCTGCCGGACATATACATCCATACGGGCATTTCCGGCATTGTAACCAGAAAGCTGGCAAGCCCTGATACAAAGAGCTTCGTTGTGCTGGCACATCGCAAGGAAGGCTATTCCACCCTTATTGATCAGTTCAAACGCGCAGCAATTGCAGAAACTATGGTTACCAACATTTTGCCCGACGATACACTTTCCGGGCTGGCGATCAATGCAAAGCCGGTCATATAGGTCAAGATTTTTGATGTCCCATCTGCTGCTTTACCAAAGCGGGCGGATAGATCGGTTTCCTTTCAGTCTGGGTCATATCCGCAGGATCTGAAGTAGTCAGTTCTGAACAACGCACTCAGGCGGCGAGCGGTATCCGAAATGGCCGGTTATCGACCACGATGATCCTCAGGATCAGAAGGATGACGCTGGTCCAAAGAGCCCTGATATGGGCGAGGATCTTGCGGATGTTGTGGCCGCAGGCGCAGAGCACGGCGAAGACCGCATCGCCGATGCTGCCCTTGAGGGGGCATCTGGCCAGACGCCCATCCGATTTCATATGGCCGATCTCGGGTTCGATGGCGCTTCGTCGTTTCAGGAGCTTCGCCAGAACCGGGGTAAGGCCGCGCCGCTGGCCGCTGATCAGGACGTGAGAGGTCTCGACCCCGTGGCCGCGATAGCCACGGTCCACGACGACGAGGTCGGGCCTTGTGTCGGTCAGGATTTCGACCTGTTCCAACGCCGGGGCGAGGGTGTGGCCGTCGTAGGGATTGCCGGGAAAGCTGCGGGCACCGACAACGAAGCCGCCATCGAGGGTGGTGACAAGGCTGACTTTGGTGCCGAATTCGTATCGCACCCGAGCCTTGCCCTTGGAGATGCAATCGACCTCGGGCTCATGCAGGGAATAGAGCTTGTCCTTGCTCTTCGGCCCCTGTTCCAGCAGGCGACCGACCCGCGAGAGGGCGTCCAGAACCCTTTCGCGCAAGGGACTTTCAGGGATTTCCTGCAGGTGACAGCGCAGATCCCGACGCGCCCGGCCGGTATACCCCTTGAGCCGACGCAGCGCCTTTTTCATGCGTTTGAACTGGCGGGCATGGGCGTAGCGCCCGACCCGGATCACTAGGCGCGGCGCAAGGCGGGCGTAGCTCTGACGCAGCTCGATCCCGGCCTTGTTCGCCAGGCCGACCAGCAGGGCACGGGCCCGTTCGTAAAGCCGGGCATCCGTCGGATGGGCGATATTCTTTTTCATGACGGTCGTATCGACGGCGATGCGCTTGAGGCTGTCGTCCGTGATCGTCCCGGAAACGCGGCCTGCGTCGATCGTCTTGGTCAGCAGCCATTCCACCCCTTCTTCACCGATTCTTTTGCGCCAACGCACCAGCGAGGAGGGATCGATCGGTGGGCGGTGCTGAAAGAAGGTCTCGCCGGTGAAATGCTGATAGTAGGGGTACTCCACCCAACGCGCGACAACCGCCTCGTCCGACAGCTTGAACGCGTGCTGCAAATACATCAGCCCGGCGACCAGGCGCGGTGACGTTGCCGGACGACCCGTCGTCGAAGGGAAGAACCCGGCCCACTCCCTCTCAAAGAACTCCCAGTCCATCAGGGCGGCGAGCTTCACCAGCTCGTGGCGTGGATCGATCATGCCCACCAGCTTGGGGCGTAGAAGGTCATCTTGTTCGGAGGCGCGGGAATGAGGCTTCATCGCTGACCAGAAATTGCAGGGTTTTTGCGTCCAGATTACGAAACCCTGCGATCCAACGTCAACAAAACCGATAGATCATCACACAATATCAATGTGTTCAGGCTTGTTCAGAACCGACTAACTTGGTGCGCGCCGGGATTGGATGACAAACACCTCGGCGCTCTCGCGTCAGGGGCTTTGCGTAGCTCGCCGATTTCGGTGTAACCTATTGCTACACTTCGATTTCGATTGATTTATGACAGAATTGGTTGCGGGGGCGCACTTCCAGAAATTCTTCCTTTGCATCAGCAGGATTGGCACCATCCAAAGTCCCTTTCAGCATAAGGGATTTCCTCTTGGATGCAAATCGCGCGACGCTGCTCATCGACACGAAGGGTGGCAAGGCCCCGGCGCGGGCCGACCAACAACGGCGCCCTTCTGCGCGCGCTCCATTGGTTCCTCGCCAGGGCAGCGCTCCCCCAGCAGGCGATGCCCGGCTCAGCCTACCACTCTAACTGCTGCTCCAATGCCCGCCCAGTCCCGCCGACATCAAGGCCCATGCCGATCCGTCGATTAGACATGACTATACAAATGAAAAAGACAGGGCCGTAGCCCTGCCCTTATTTGGTGCAGTCAAACTGCTTGTTAACAGTCAGCCGCGGCTTCTGAACCTTATGCTTCACATCACGAAAGCCGGGAGTCAATCCTCATTTTCGATGGAGGGCATGGCGCGATGGCGAGGAAGTCCTGCCACCGGGGCGCATCGCAACCCGGTGGCAGATTTCAGAACCGCAGGCCGACCGCAATTAATCCGAGAATTCTCTCGCTTCATTGCGAAGCGCTCGAGAGCGGTTCGACCATCTCATGCCACAGCTGTGGATATCCGGGCACTTTTGCCAGCCTGATCTTCACAGGGCTCTAGCCTGCTGAGCCGCCCGGTTACGGCTTGGACTCCGAAACCGAGCAGGCAATCATCTGTGGTGCATAACATATGTATTGACTCGTGGCTCAGTTCAATAGACTTTTCTCGTATTAAGGGACTTAATTATTCAAGCTAAGCGGAAGATTGCCATATGCCCACCACCCTCGGAATTGATCTCGGGACATCCTCCATCGGGTGGTCACTGCTGGCAAGCGACCGGCGCATCATCGACCTTGGGGTGATCATTTTCAGCGCCGCAGCCGGCGCAGGGCGGGATCCGCAATCGGGCGCCCCCTTGGCCGAGGGGCGGCGCGAGGCCCGCTCTGCCAGGCGCAGGCGTGACAGGTATATCGGCCGCCGCTCGGCTCTGCTGGGCAAACTGATCACCCTTGGCCTGTTGCCGGGCGACCCGCCGCCAATAGATCGCAGCCGCCGCCGCAACGAGCCTGTCGTGAATGACGAAACCCGTGCGCTGGCGGGACTTGACCCCTATGACCTCCGGCGAAGGGCGCTGTCGGAACCGCTTGTCCCGCATGAAATCGGGCGCCTGATCTTTGCTCTCAACACCCGGCGCGGCTTCAAATCCAACCGAAAGGCGGATCGCGGCCGCAAAGAGGCCGACAGCGGCAAGATCGCGCTTGCCGGCCAGGCCCTGAATGCCGTGCTTGAGGGACGGACCCTGGGGCAGTTTCTGGCCGAACGGATCGACGCCGGTCAACCGGCCCGTGTCCGCATGGGGGGCGAAAATCAAACCTATGACTTCTACCCGCAACGCAACCATCTCGAGGACGAATTCAACCGTATCTGGGAGGCGCAGGCAGCCTTCAGCCCTGCCCTTCTGACCGAGGCCGCACGCGAGGAGATCCAGCGCATCCTCTTTTTCCAGCGCCCGCTGAAAGAGCCGGTGATCGGCCCCTGCACCTTTGCCGGTATGAACGGCGTACCCGAAGGGGAAAAGCGGCTAGCCAAAGCACATCCGCTGTTTCAGGAGCGTCGACTTTACGAGGAGGTCAACCATCTGCGCATCGTCTCGGCGGGGTCGGCGGGGCGCGAATTGACCTTGGGTGAGCGCGACGCCTTGCTCATGGTGCTGCGCGACAAGAAGAAAGTGACCTACAAGACGCTCGCCAAGACCCTGAAACTGGCCGAGGGCGAGCGGTTCAACAAGGAAACCGAGGCCCGCAAAGACATGGCCGGCGATGAGGTCCGCGCCGAGATGTCGGACAAGAAGCGGTTCGGCAGCCTCTGGCCGCATTTCCCGCTGGAGCGGCAGTTGCAGATCCTCGACCGGGTTCAGAACGAGGAAAACCCCGAAACACTGCTGTCATGGCTGCAATCGGAATGCGGGCTGGATGCGGCAGCGGCGCAGGCGGTGGCAAAAGCGAACCTACCCGAAGGCCATGGCCGTTTTGGCGAAACCGCAACGCGGGCGCTGATCGCGGCATTGAAGGCCGGGGTCATCACCTATGACAAGGCGGCCGTCGTGGCGGGCTTTCATCACAGCGACCATCGCAGCGGCGAAGTGTTCGACACCCTGCCCTATTACGGCCAGATCCTGACCCGAGAGATTACTCCAGGCAAACCGGAATATGGCGATGAATTGGAACGCCAGTTCGGCAAGGTGACCAACCCGACCGTGCACATCGGCCTGCGCCAGTTGCAAAAGCTTGTGAATGCTGTGATCGCCCGCCATGGCAAACCCGACCGGATCGTCATCGAACTGGCGCGCGAACTGAAGCTGAACGACAAGCAAAAGAAAGAGCATCAGGACCGCATCCGCCGCGACACCGCCGCCGCGCAGCGGCGCAGCAACGCGCTGATCGAGGCCGACCGTCCCGATACCGGCGCCAACCGGGCACTGTTGAAGCAATGGGAGGAACTGAACCCCTCTAATATGCTCGACCGGCGCTGCCCTTATTGCGGCGAGCCGATCGGCATGGGGCAGCTCTTCAACGGCTTGGTCGATATCGACCACATCATTCCCTATTCCATCTCGCTGGATGACAGCCCCTCGAACAAGGTGCTGGCGCATCGCGCCTGCAACCGGCACAAGGGCAATATGACGCCCTGGCGCAAATGGGGGCATGACCCGGAGGCCTGGGAAAAGATCGCGGTGCAGGTTGCGCGGATGCATCGGTCAAAACAATGGCGCTTTGGCCCCGATGCCGAAGAACGGATGGAGCGTGATGGCGGTTTTGCGGCGCGGCAACTGACCGATACGCAGTATCTGGCGCGGATCGCCGGCAAATATCTGCGCAGCCTCTATCCCACTGCCGAGGATGGCCGCGTCGATGTCATCCCTGGCCGCATGACCGCGATGCTGCGCCGGGTCTGGGGGCTGGACAGCCTGCTGCCCGACCACAATTTTGTGGAAAACAAGCATTCCAACGCGCCGAAAAACCGGCTCGACCATCGGCACCATGCGATTGACGCCACGGTTGCCGCCGTCACCAGCCTGTCCCTGATGCAGCGCATTGCCACAGCAGCCGCAAGGGCCGAAGCGCAGGAGCTGGACCGGATTTTCGAGGATCTGCCCCAACCCTGGCACGGGTTTCGCGAAGACCTCGGCGCAAGGCTTGCCCGCACCATTGCCGCGCATAAGCCAGACCATGGGAGAGCCGCAAAGCCCTCGCGTCACCGTGATGTGACGGCTGGAAAGCTGCACAATGATACCGCCTACGGGCTGACCGGCCTGACGACGACCGATGGCAAAACCCCGATTGTTGTGCATCGCGTCCCGCTGACCTTGCTGAAGCCTGCGCAGATCGCGGATCCCGACAGCATCCCGGACCAAGCCCTGCGCATGGCGCTGTGGCTGGCGACGCGCGATTGTACCGGCAAGGCCTTCGACCAGGCATTGGCGAAATTTGCGGCGGAACATCCGGTGTTCAGAGGCATTCGCCGTGTGCGCCTGCGCGAGCCGCTCAATGTGATCCCGATCCGCGACAAGGAAGGTAAAGCCTACAAAGGCTATGCCGGGGCCTCCAATGATCGTTACAATGTCTGGCATATGCCAGACGCATCCTGGCGCCATGATGTCGTATCAACCTTCAACGCGCATCAGAACGGCTATCACGACATCCGCCCTCACCCTGCGGCAAAAAAAGTTCTTTCGCTGCGCCAGAACGATGTGATCGCGATAGAGCGCAACAACGGACCTCGGGAGATCATGCGGGTAGTCAAGTTCAACCAGGCCGGCAGATTGACTCTTTCCCCGCCCAATGAGGGTGGCAAACTGCAAGAACGGGATGGGACGGCCAACGACATCGACCCGTTCAAATACGTCTATCTCTCACCCAGCTCGCTGAAAAAAGCCCGCGCCCGACAGGTTCGGATTGATCCCCTTGGCCGGGTCTTCGACCCCGGCCCCCGCGAGTAGGAGGGCAGAGAGATGGATCGCATCGTCGATATCGCCAGTGATGGCCTCCATCTCTCCCTTCATCGCGGTTTCCTGCTGTTGGAAAAAGACCGTAGCGAAGTTGGCCGCGTCGCCCTTGACGACATTTACGCGCTGATCATCCATGCCCACGGGGTCACCTGGAGCGGCACCATCGTCGCGGCGCTGGCCGAGCGCGGTGCCCCTATCGTCTGGTGCAACACATCCCACAGCCCGGTGGCCGTCACCCTGCCCCTGCAGGGCCATCACGCTCAGAATGCGCGGATGCAGGCGCAGATCGCCGCCTCGACGCCCCTGATGAAGCAGATCTGGCGCCGGATCGTTTCGGCCAAGATCACGATGCAGGGCGCGCTGCTGACGGCCCGCGGGATCAGTGGGGCCGAAGCCTTCCCCTTCATGGCAAAGCGGGTCAGCTCGGGCGACAAGGAGAATCTCGAAGCCCAGGCAGCGCGGCGCTACTGGCCTTTGCTGATGGGGCCAGATTTCCGGCGCAACCGCGATGCGGGTGACGTGAATGCGCTGCTGAATTACGGCTATGCGGTGATGCGCGCGACCTGCGCTCGTGCCATTGTCGCCGCAGGCCTGCATCCCACCCTGGGCGTGCAGCATTCGAACAGGGGCAATGCTTTCGCGCTTGCGGACGACCTGATCGAACCATTTCGCCCGCTGGTGGATGCCCTGGCCGAAAGCATGATGCGCGAAGGCATCAACCGGCTGGGCCCGCAGCAAAAACGCCGCTTCGCCCGGCTGATCGCCTTTGATCTGCGCATCGCCGGGGAGACTTCGCCGGTTGCCATTGCCGCAACCCGGCTGGCGCAATCCCTTGCCAGAGCCTTTGAGACCGGGCGCGCCGATCTGATCCTCTTCGACCCGCCATCCGCCCTGGACTGGGCGGTGATCGGTCGCGTCACCGAGGCGGATCCATGAAGAAAACCCAATCCTCGCACCTGAGCGGATACCGTCTGATGTGGATTTTCGTGATGTTCGACCTGCCGGTGGGCAGCAAGAAGGAGATGAGGGACGCGACAAAATTCCGGGAATTTCTGCTGGATCAAGGCTTCGAGATGAGCCAGTTCTCGATCTACGCGCGTTTCTGCAATGGCAAGGACAGCTACGAGTCGTATCTGAAACGGATCGAAAGTAATCTGCCAAAGAAAGGTGAGATCCATGTCCTCACATTCACCGACAAACAATACGAGGGAATCGTCCGATTCTCGAGCCAACGCCATCGCCGCCCCCGCGAAAACCCGGACCAGCTGGCACTGTTCTAGTTATGTCCAGAATTTGGCATCAGCCGGATGTGTTGTTTTTTTATTGCATAACAATGAATTACCAACACATCCAGCTTAGCCGTTCAGAAGCCGCAGGCCAACCGCAACGAAGGGGTATTGCGAAAACTCCGCCGGATAAGCTTAGCCGTTCAGAAGCCGCAGGCCAACCGCAACCAAATAGTAAAGCAGGTGTCCATACAATATAGCTTAGCCGTTCAGAAGCCGCAGGCCAACCGCAACTTGAAACACGCGCGAGGCGAAGCCCGCCGTAGCTTAGCCGTTCAGAAGCCGCAGGCCAACCGCAACGCGCCCCGACGACGAGCGTTTCACCAGCCTAGCTTAGCCGTTCAGAAGCCGCAGGCCAACCGCAACCCGACCTCCGGCAACGACCAGTTCACCCTCAGCTTAGCCGTTCAGAAGCCGCAGGCCAACCGCAACCGAAAACGCGGTCTGTGCATAGCGGCAATCAGCTTAGCCGTTCAGAAGCCGCAGGCCAGCCCCGCGCCCAGGTCGCGGTGCGATGCCGCGACCAGATCGCGCCGCGCGATGGCGGTCATGACCAGCGCGGTGATCGCGAACCGGTAGAAGATCAGCAGCAGCACCGGCGCATGGGCCAGCACGCCCTTGGCGACCGGATAGCTGGCGCCCCAGACCACCGCGACGCCCAGCACTGCAAGATCGGCCCAGAGCAAAGCCCGGCCGGGCGAGGGGGTAACGGGGGACGGGGACATGGGAAACCTCGGGGCTGATGGCATCATCAGCGAGCTAGAGGATCCTGCCCTGTGCGGGATAGAACGAAAGTGCGGTCCTCAGCCCCGCGTATAGGCGGCGGGGGTGGTGCCGGTGATCGCCGCGAAATGGCGGCCCATATGGCTTTGATCGGCAAAGCCGGTCTCGGCCGCCGCCGCCGCGGGCGCCACGCCCTGGCCCAGCAGCACCTTCACCTGGGCGATGCGGCGCTGCAGGTGCCAGGCATGCGGCGGCAGGCCGGTCGCACGGCGAAAAGCGTCGATGGTCTGACGACGGCGCAGGCCGGTGATCCGGCAGATCGAGGAGTTCACCTTCGATGACACCCCGATCAACGAGACCCTGGCGCGCAACCTGGCCGACGGGCCTTGCCATGGTTCCCCGAACCAGCGGCAGAATCCATGGCTCGATTCTCAGCCAGCAGCGCAAGGTCGTGCTGGTCGGCGGCACCGGGACCGGCAAGACCTATATCTCCGTGGCGATCGCGCACGCCGTCATCCGCAACGCTGCCCGGGGCAGGTTCCTCAATGTCGTCGATCTGGTGAACGGGCTGGAGGCCGAGGCCCGTGCAGGACGGGCGGGTCGGCTTGCAGAACATCTGATGCGGCTCGACTTCGTCATCCTCGATGAACTCGGATACCTCCCGTTCGCGCAGTCCGGCGGCCAGTTGCGGTTCCATCTGTCGAGCCAAGCTCTACGAGCAGACCTCCGTCATCGTCACCACCAACCTCGCATTCGGGGCGTGGCCGACCGTCTTCGGGGACGCGAAGATGGCCACCGCGCTGCTCGATCGGCTCACCCATCACGGCCCTTGGCCATCGCGCTCGAACGGATGGCGCCGCGATGGCTCGACGTCGAGACCGGAAACGACAGCCGGCGTATCGAAACACGAGCCTGAACGCGCTGCGAAACGCAGGCCCCCGTCGGCTGCGCCAGTTGCAAAGCTACGCCGCCACCGGCCTGCTCACCCGGGCGCCAGAGGCCGAACTTTGGGCCCCCGATCAGGGGGCGCCATTCAATGACGATTGACAGTTGAGGGCCCGGGAGGCTGATCCGGCCGCAGCGCGCCCTCTCGTCGTCCAGATCATCGCTGGCGAGGGAGGAGATGAAATCCCCGTCCCGCTTCCGCGCCATGAAGGCCGCGCGCAACGCCCGTGCTCGCCCCCTCGACCTCGCCCTCGCGCAGCCTGCCGCGCCCGATGCCGAAGCTCGGATGGCCACCGGCAGCATCCGGGTCGGGCGGGTTCGAGACCATGTTGAGGTATTGCGGCCGTAGATCGTGTCCTGGGGGCCGCGCAGCACCTCTGTCGGGCCGATGTCCAGAAGGGTGTCGCCGAAGGCCTGGCTGGTGCCAAAGCTCACGCCATCATGAAACCCACGGTGGGATCGCTTTCGATCAGGGCCGAGCCGATGCCGCGAACGGCCAGGTAACTGGTATAGAGCCGGAGAGTGAGCGGGCCGAAGGTCAGGCCCGGCTGGGCGGCAAGCACGGTCTCGCGCTGGAGGGGCCGACCTCCAGCGCCTCGCCGGAAAGCAAGGCGACGCTTCCCGGAAAATCGGCGGCATTTTCCGTGCGTTTCTGCGCATGGATGACGATTGTGTCCAACATGGTCGCATCCTGCTGCCCACCGCCGCGATCCACGGAAAAGATTTGATACGCATGTCTCGCCCCCGTTCACATTCCGCGCCGAGCCTGATGTCGAGGCGCCGGACTCCGCGAGCGCAGACAGATATTCGAAGCACGAACTACTTATGATCTTCGTCGGGACCCTGGCGGTCACAGTCGGGGTCGCCAGAGTCGGGGTCGCCAGAATCCGAACAGCCAGGATCCGGGCCGCCGGGTTTCAGCCTGCCCGGGGCATAGCCGAAATGGCGTCGGAACGCGGCGGTGAAGTTCGGCGCATGGTCGTAGCCCGCAAGCCAGGCCGCCTGAGCCACGCTCATCCCGTCGCGCAGGATCGCGTCGCGCCCGGCCGACATCCGCCGCCCCAGCGCATATTCGCGCAAGGTCTGGCCGAAGGCCGCGCGGAAGTCGCGGCCCAGGGCGCTTTCGCTGATGCCATGACCGCGCGCCAGCGCCGCCGCGGCGACCTTGCCCGGCGAGAGGTCGACCTGGCGGCGGATCTCGACCATCCGCTCCATCTGGCGCGGCCCGCCCTGCACCGGCTCGAAACAGCCGATCAGCACCTGCAACAGGCGCAGGGCATCCGTCCGCAACCGGGTCTCGGCCCCCAGCCCCTGCGCCGCCAGGGCGCAGAAGCGTCCAGCCCCGGGCGCGCAGGGCGCGGTCGAGCTTCTGGCGGCGGTAGAGACCGGGCTCTCGATCACGCGGCGCGTCGCGGCAAGGGCGGGATCGGAACGCTCGCGATCCGCGATCCATTGCGGCGAGACCAGCAGTTCGACCACCCGCACCGGGCGCCCCCGGCGTCCTGCAAGCCCCCTGATGCGCGAAGATCCGAACAGATTCGGACCGCCGGTGAGGGGCGGGATTTTGCACCGACTCGGCGAAGAGCAAAAGGCTTTGCCCCGATGCACACCCCGAAGGCCGAGGGTCCGGCCGGGCCTTCCCGGCCACGCCACCGAGATCTGCACAAGATTCATGCAAGAATCGCCAGCCCTACCGGCGCGAAGCCGTTGACGAACGCCCCATCTCAAATACACGAAAAATCTGACACTTGGCGGGCCCGCTCAGGCTTGCACCCTCCTGCTTGCGGCGATCATCTCATCGAACCAATGGCCGTCGCGCAAAATCTCAGGGGCGAGGGCGCGGGAAATGGTGGAAGAAACTTGCATTGTATACAGAGCACAGTATGGTGAGCACATGAACACAGGCAACAGCTACAACCTTGCGGCCCGGATCGCGGACAATCTTGTCGCGCTGCTTGAGGAAGCGATCATCTTCCTCGACCTCGCGCCCAACGAGCGTCTGACCGAGGAAGAGGTCGCCCTGCGCTACGGCGTCAGCCGCTCGCCGGTCCGCGACGCCTTGCGGTCGCTGGAACGCGACGGGCTGGTCCTGCGCGAGGCGCGCAAGGGCATCTGGGTCACGCCAATGTCGTTGCGCGACTTCGACGAGATCTACCGCTGCCGCATCGCGCTGGAGGCCATCGCGGCCGAACAGGCGGCGCAGTCTTCCAATACCGCGATGAAGCAGAAACTTCTGACCGTTCTGGACGAGATGAAACGCGCCCGCGATGCAGGCGATGCGCGCAACTTCTTCTCGCATGACGTGCAGGGCTCGGAGCTCATCTACCAGACGGCGGACAACCAGACCCTCAGCCGGTTGCTGAAGGGGCTGGAAAAGCAGGCCCTGCGCTATCGCTATCACCTCTATCGCCGCCACCCCGGCGTGGTCGACCTGTCGCTGGACGACACCGCCCGCATCTTCGGCGCGATCATCGACGGCGATGCGGAACTGGCCTTCCGGCTGGAGCACGACCTGATCACCAAGATCTGGCACGAGGGCCGCGACGCCATCCGCGAGGAATTCGGAGAAGGCCGGGAATGATCGGAATAGCGGCGGCATTTCCCTATATCGACACCCACACGGCCGGCCATCCGACCCGGGTGATCCTTGGAGGCGTGCCGAAACTGAAAGGCGACAGCGTTCTGGAGATGCGCCGCGATTTCGAGGCGCGCTTCGATCATCTGCGCGGCACGCTGCTGCACGAACCCCATGGCCATGCGGCCATGGTCGGGCTGATCCCCGTGCCCTCTGCCGTTGCCGATTTCGGGGCGATCTTCATTTCGTCCTATGTCTATCTGGGCATGTGCGGGCATGGCACCATCGGCTATGCCAAGACCCTGGCCCTGACCGGCGCGATCTCTCCCGCCACAGGCGACAGCTTCACGCTCGAAACCCCGGCCGGGATCGTCACGGCCTGGCTGGAATGGCAGGCGGACGGCAGCCTCGGCGCCGTCTCGATCCGCAACGTCCCGGCCTATATGGGCCTGCGCGATTTCGAGGTCGAGGTCGAGGGGCTGGGCAAGATCCGCACCGACATCCTTTACAGCGGCATGTGGTATGCCATGGTGCCCTCTGCGCCCTTGGGCCTGACCCTGGATGCCGAGAATGTCTCGGCCAATCTGGCGCTTGGCTGGAAGATCAAGCAAGCCATCGCCGCCGCGACCGACGGCCTGCCCGAGATGCGCGGCCTGCCCGCGCCAAGCGTGCTGTTCCACGACGATCTGGGGCGCGGCCATGCGCGCCAGATGCTGATCCTGGCGCCGAACAAGTTCGACCGCTCGCCCTGCGGCACCGGGACCTGCGCCCGGATGGCCCAGCTTCTGATCCGCGGCGCGCTTGAAGAGACCGAAACCTACCGCGCCGAGAACATCCTCGGCGTGCCCTTCACGGCAACCCTTGCCGACAAGACAGATGAGCAGGGGGTGACGGGCTACAGCGTGATTGTCCGGGGCGGCGCCTATGTGACCGCCCAGGGCACACTCTTCCTTGAAAGGGGCGATCCGCTTTCCGGGGGGTTCCTGGGACGGTGACAACCGCCGCTCCCATCAACTGAAAACCAAGATCAGGGAGATCTTAACATGTCATTCGTCGGAAATATCCTCCGGGCATCCGCCCTGGGGGGCGCCCTTGCTGTTGCCGCGCATACCGCCGCCAGCGCGCAGGACAACCCTTCTGCCGTGATCGACGAGATCCGCGCCAGCGGCGAGTTGAAGATCCCGGTCATGATCGGCGAGGAGCCGGGCTATATCAAGAACCCCACCACCGGGGAATGGAGCGGCTTCTACGTCGATTTCCTGGCTGGCGTCGCGGATGAGCTGGGCGTCAAGATCACCCCGGTCGAAACCACCTGGGGCAACCTGGCCGCCGACTTCCAGTCGAACAAGATCGACGTCGCCATCGGCGTGAACCCGAACCCCAAGCGCGGCCTGGTGGTCGATTACCTGTGGGAGCCGCTCTTCACCGACGCCTGGGCCACGCTGTCGCCCGAGGGCAAGCCCGTCGCCACCTGGGCCGAGCTGAACACCCCCGAAAAGACCGTCGTGGTGCAGAAGGGCTCGACCATGCAGATCGTGGCCGAGGCGCTGCTGCCCAAGGCGACGCTGACCGTGGTCGAGGACCGCAACCTCGCCATCATGGAACTGCAAGCCGGCCGCGCCGATGCGATGATCCAGTCGGTGTTCGACGTTCTCCAGATCGCGGGCCAGGTCGGCGGCGAGGTCTCGATCCCCGAGCCCATGCTGCGCAACCCCGCCACCCTTGCCGTGGCGCGCAAGCCCGGCAATGCGGGCTTCATCAACTTCCTGACCAACTGGGTGCAACAACAGCGTTCGCTGGGCCTGGCCCAGGGCCGTCTCGCGAAATCCTGGGAAGAGCGCGGCATCGACCTGTCGATCCTGCCCGACAGCTTCAGCTTCTGATCCCTGTCGCCTGCCCCCCGGTGGCCGCCGTGCCGCCGGGGGGCCTCCGGGCGCCGCTCCCGCGCCCGGCCCCTTCAATCCTTCTCTGGAGATGCGCGCTTGTTCGATATTTCCGTCATCACTCAGAACTGGCCCCTGTTCTGGAGCGGGCTTCTCGTCACGCTGTTCTATTCCGCGATCTCGATTTCCGCGGGCCTTGTCATCGGCCTGGTCGTCGGCCTGATCCAACTGACCGGATCCCGGACCTTGACGATCGTCGGCCGGGTCTATGTCGAAATCTTCCGCAACATTCCGCTTCTGGTGATCCTGCTGTGGATCTATTACGCCTTCCCGATCTTCGCCGGGCTGGCCATCACGAAATTCTGGGCGGGCTTCACCGGGCTCAGCCTCTATGCCGGCGCCTTCTATGCCGAGATCCTGCGCGCGGGCGTCCAGTCGATCGACAAGGGCCAGACCGACGCCACCACCGCGCTTGGCATGACCTACGGCCAGCGGATGCGCCGCGTGATCCTGCCGCAGGCCTTCCGCCGCATGATCCCGCCCCTGGCGGGCCAGTCGATCATCCAGATCAAGAACACCACGCTGATGTCGATGATCACGGTGCCCGACCTTCTTTATCAGGCCAGCTACGTCAGCTCGTTCACCTATCGTCCGATGGAGGTCTACACCATGGTCGGGGCCATGTTCCTCGTGCTGCTGGTCCCGCTGACCCTTCTGTCGCGCAAGCTTGAAAAAGTCTCGGAGTCGGTGAAATGACCAAAGGCGAACCGCTTCTGAAGATCGACGCGCTGCGGCTGCGTTTCGGCGACCGCGAGGTTTTGCGGGGCATCGACCTGTCGGTCCACAAGGGTGAGGTGGTCGTGCTGATCGGCGCCTCGGGCTCGGGCAAGACCTCGCTCCTGCGCTGCGTCAACCTTTTGAACATGCCCTCGGACGGGCGCGTCACCATCGGCGGCGAGGCGATCTACAACGCCAGCCCCGGCGCGCGCGACGGCAACGGCGTGCCGATCAGGACGGTGAACCGCATCCGCGCCCAGACCGGCATGGTGTTCCAGCAGTTCAACCTGTTTCCGCATATGACGGCGCTGGAAAACGTCATGGAGGGCCCGGTCACCGTCAAGAAGGCCGACCGCGCGACGACCCGGACCGAGGCGCTGGACCTGCTGGCCCAGATGGGCCTTCAGGACCATGTGAACAAATATCCCCGCCAGCTCTCCGGTGGCCAGCAGCAGCGCGTCGCCATCGCCCGCGCCTGCGCCATGCATCCGCAGGTCATGCTGTTCGACGAGCCCACCTCGGCGCTGGACCCCGAACTGGTGGGCGAGGTGATGAAGGCCATGGTCGATCTGGCCCGGACAGGCATGACCATGGTCATCGTCACCCACGAGTTGGGCTTCGCCTTCGAGATCGCCGACCGCGTGATCTTCCTCGACAGCGGCCAGATCGTCGAGGACGGGCCCCCGAAAGAGGTGCTTTTGCACCCGACCCACCCGCGCCTGAAAAGCTTCGTCGGCCGGTTCCACGAAACCGCCGACCTGCTGCGCCCCTTCCTGGAAGGGTCGTAAAGCCCCCTGCCCCGACGGCTTATCCGTCGCGACACGACCTGTCTTCGGCCCTTCCCTCGGGCCGAAGGCAACCCCAGGTCCTTGCCCGCGCGCGCGCCCGCCATTTCCGCGCCCGGCGCCTCCCCGGGCCAAGGACACCGAAAAGGAAAGCCCATGTCGCTCAGCTTCAATCCCGATACCGTCGCCGTTCCCCGCGGCCATCACATCGGCGGAAAATTCGTCGAACTGCCCGGCGAAGAGATCACCGTCCTGCGCCCCTCGGACGAAAAGCCGATGGGCCCCATCACCGACGGTGGCGCCGCCGCGGTCGAGATGGCGGTGGCCGCCGCGCAATCCGCGCTGAAATCCTCGGGCTGGGCCGCGATGAACCCGCGCGAGCGGGCAAAGATCCTGTTCCGCTTTGCCGAACGGATCGAGGCGCGCGCCGAATACCTCGGCCAGTTGGAGGCGATGGGGTCGAGCCGCCTCGTCTCGGGCACGATCACAGGCGATGCGGTGCGCACCGCCAGCGTGGTGCGCTATTTCGCCGAATATTGCGACAAACTGGAAGGCATCGTCACCGCCACCAAGGGCGACACGCTGTCCTACACCCGCCGCCAGCCCTATGGCATCGCGGGCGCCATCGTGCCGTGGAACTTCCCGATGATCACGGCGGCGTGGAAATTCGCCCCCGCGCTGGCGGCGGGCAATGCCGTGGTGATGAAGACCTCGGAGCTGACGCCACACAGCCTGCTGGCGCTGGCCGAATGCGCGGCCGAGGCCGGGCTGCCGGGCGGGCTTTTCAACGTGCTGAACGGCTGGGGCCATACCACCGGCGCGGCCATCGTCTCGCATCCGGCGATCGGCATCATCTCCTTCACCGGCTCGACCAGGACCGGCGCGGCGATCATGTCGCTGGCCGCCAATTCCGGCATCAAGCCGGTGGTGCTGGAACTCGGCGGAAAATCGCCCCAGATCGTGACCCGCGACCCCGGCGAGATGGATGCCGTCGCCACCCGCGTCGCCAACAATTTCATGGTCAATGCCGGTCAGGTCTGCACCCTGCCCTCGCGCCTGATCGTGCAGAAATCCGTCGCGGACGAATTGCTCGACCGCGTGCTGGCGAAGACCCGGACGATCAGACCCGGCCCGACCTGGGACGAGACCACCACCTTCGCCCCCGTCATCTCGGCCAGACAATTCGACCGGATCGACGCGCTGGTGCAGGAAACCGTCAAACAGGGCGCCAGCGTACTTACCGGCGGCACGCGGCTGGAGGGCCCGAACGCGGGCAATTTCTACGCCCCCACCATCCTGACCGATGTCGCCCACGACAATATCGGCTTCACCGAGGAATTCTTCGGCCCGGTGATGAACGTCACCACCTATGACGACCTGGAAGAGGCCATCGCCGAGGCGCAGCACCCGGTCTATGGCCTGTCGGCCTCGGTCCACACCCAGGACCTGAAGGTCGCGATGAAGGTGGCCGATGCGGTCGAGGCCGGGATGGTCTGGGTCAACCAGCATGGCCGCGATCCCGAATTCACCTATGCCGCCGGCGGCTGGAAGGGCTCGGGCTTCGGCAAGGACATGGGGCGCGCGGGCATCGAGGAATTCACGCGCCAGAAGGCCGTGTGGATCAACTATCTTTAAGGACATCCGAAATGATCTACGATTACGTCATCGTGGGCGGCGGCTCGGCCGGGGCCACGCTGGCCGCACGGCTGTCGGAGAACCCGGCAAAGCAGGTCGCCCTGCTGGAGGCCGGGCCCGACACCCCGCCCGACGATGTGCCGGACGTCATCTCGGACAGCTATCCCGGCCTGTCCTATTTCGATCCGAAATACCACTGGTCGAAGCTGCGGGTCTATGCCCGCAACGCGCGCTCGAATTCCGACACGATCCCGCCCTCGCGGCTGGAACAGGCCAGGATCATGGGCGGCGGCTCCTCGATCAACGGGCAGTTCGCCGTGCGCGGCCTGCCCGCCGATTATGACGAATGGGAGGCGATGGGGGCCAGGGGCTGGAACTGGGAAGGCATGCTGCCCTATCTGAAGAAGCTGGAACGCGATCAGGATTTCGACGGCCCCCTGCACAACCAGCATGGCCCGATGCCGATCCGCCGCGTCTTCCCCGAGGACTGGGCCGGCTTCACCAGATCCGTGCTTGCGGTGACGGAAAAGGACTATCCCTATATCGCCGACTACAACGGATCCTTCGAGGACGGCTCTTTCCCGCTGCCGCTGACCAACGAGAACGACCACCGCGTCTCGACCGCGCTCGGCTATCTGACGAAAGCGGCGCGGGCGCGCGGGAACCTGCACATCTTCGCCGATACCCAGGTCGAGGCGCTGGAGCTGGACGGCACCCGGATCACCGGCGTGCGCGCCCATAGCGGCACGAAACCGGCCGAGGTCTGGCAGGCGGGCGAGGTCATCGTCTGCGCGGGCGCCCTGCACACGCCGCCGATCCTTCTGCGCGCGGGCATCGGACCGGCGCAGGACCTGCGCGCCATGGGCATCGCGGTCGTGGCCGATCTTCCGGGCGTGGGGCGCAACCTGATGGACCACCCCCATCTTGCCGTGGGCGCGCATTTCAGGAAATCCGCCCGCCTGCGCCCCGGGCAGCGCCGCCACATCTTCCTCGGCGTGCGCTATTCCTCGGGCTATGCGGGCTGCACGCCCTCGGACATGCTGATGATGCCGGTGAACCGGGCGGGCTGGCACCCGCTGGGCAGTGCCATGGGCGCGCTGAACGTCTGCGTGAACAAATCCTATTCGCAAGGTAGTGTGCAGCTCAACTCGCCCGACTGGCGCGACGAGCCGCTGGTCAACCTGAACCTGGGCGGCGACGACCGCGACCTGATGCGGCTGGTCGACGGGTTCGAGCGGCTTTACCGCGTGATGGAAGACCCCCAGGTCAAGGCCCATGTGAACACATGGTTCCTGGCGGGCTATACCGAAGAGGCGCGGTCGCTTTCGGTCAAGAAGTTCTCGAACTTCGTCAAGACCGGCACGGCAGCCATGCTGTTCGACTATGCGCCCTTCTTCCGCGACACGCTGCTCAAGCGCAAGTTCGGCACCACCGAGCGGATGCACCACATGATGCGGAACCGCGACCTGATCGTCGACTGGGCCAGGCAATCGGTCTGGTCGGGCTGGCATGTCTCGGCCAGTTGCCGGATGGGCGGCGACGACGATCCGATGGCCGTGCTCGACAGCCAGTGCCGGGTGCGCGGGGTGCAGGGGCTGCGCGTCGTCGACGCCTCGGCCATGCCCTCGATCATCGCCGCCAACACCAACATCACCACGATCGCCATGGCCGAAAAGGCCGCCGATCTGATCCTGAACGCCTGATACGAAAGGAACTACCATGCGCGAGAACAAGGTCCGCACCCTGTGGGCAAAAGGCGAAACCGCGGTGACCGGCTGGCTTGCCATTCCGTCGAGCCTGTCGGCCGAGCTGATGGCCCAGCAGGATTTCGACGCGGTGACGGTCGACATGCAGCACGGCTGCGCCGATTACGCCGACATGCTGTCGATGCTTCAGGCGATCTCGACCACCGACCGGACGCCCTTCGTCCGGGTGCCGTGGAACGATCCCTCGATCATCGGCCGGGTGCTGGATGCCGGGGCCTACGGCGTGATCGCGCCGATGATCAACACCGGCGCCGAATGCCGCGCCTTCGTCGAGGCCTGCCGCTACTACCCCGAGGGCGGCCGCTCGGTCGGCCCGATCCGTGCGGGCCTTTACGGCGGTTCGGACTATTTCGCCAATGCCAACAAGACCGTGATCACCATGCCGATGATCGAGCACAAGGAGGGCGTGGCCAATCTTGACGAGATCCTCGCCACCCCCGGCCTTGACGCGATCTTCGTCGGCCCGTCGGATCTGGCGGTTTCGATGGGCCATACCCCCGGGTTCGATCCGCAATGGGACGATGTGAAAGAGGCCATCGCTCTGATCGCCGAGAAGTGCATCGCCGCGGGCGTGGTGCCGGGGATCCATGTCGGCTCGGTCGCCTGTGGCGAAGAGATGAAGCGGCTCGGCTACAAGTTCATCGCCTATCTGTCCGACTTCCGCATGCTGCAAATGGCCTTCACCCGCGCCATGCCGTCCTTCCGCGCCGGCGTGCCAAGCGAAGTGGCGCCCTGATCGGGCACGGGGAAAGGGGCGCGGACCGCCATGGCGCATATGCAGCGTGACGAGAAGATCGTCGTCATCGGCGCGGGCATCATCGGCGTCTGCGCCGCCAATGCCCTTGCCGACGAGGGCTTTGCCGTCGAGGTGATCGACCCGGTGGTGCCGGGCGGCCCCGGCCAGTGTTCCTACGGCAATGCGGGCGGGCTTTCGCCCGGCTCCTGCGTCCCGAATTCCATGCCCGGGATCCTGAGGCAGGTGCCGGGCATGCTTCTGGATCCCGAAGGCCCGATCGGCCTTCGGCTTCTCGACCTGCCGCATGCGCTGCCCTGGCTGATGCGGTTCGTCCTGAATTCGCGCCGGTCGCGGGTCGAACGGATCGCGGACGGGATGATCGAACTGAACCGGCTGACGCTCGACTGCTACGAGCCCTTGGTGAAAGAGGCGGGCTGCGCCGATCTGATCCTCCATCACGGCCAGCTTTTCGCCTATGAGAACCCCGAGGGCCCCGAGGGCAGCGCGCTGTCGATCTCGATGCGTCGCGCGCGCGGCGTGAGGGTCGAGGTGCTGGACGCGGCGCAGATGCGCGAACTGGAGCCCGCGATCTCGGCCGATTACCGCGCGGGGGTGTTCCTGCCCGAACAGGGCCAGTGCCGGAACCCCGGGCGGCTGGTTTCCTCCATCGCGGCGCTGGCGGCGGCCAAGGGCGTGACCTTCACCCGGGCGTCGGCCCGCGCGCTTGCCATGGAACAGGGCCGGGTGCGCGGCGTCGCGACCGAAACCGGGGTGACCCCTGCCGACCGGGTGGTCGTGGCGGCAGGGGCCTTCTCGGGGCCCTTCGCCAGGGCCGTCGGTGTCCGCGTGCCACTGATTTCCGAACGCGGCTATCACGTCACCTTCCCCCATGCCCGCACCGGGTTGCGCGTCAATGTCAACGCCGCCGAGCGCAAATTCGTCGCCGCGCCGATGGAGGGGGGGCTGCGCCTTTCCGGCACGGTGGAATTCGCCAGGCCTTCGGCCGGGCCGAACTGGCGGCGGGCCGAGATCCTGATCAGCCAGGCCCGGCATATGTTTCCCGGCGCCGATCTGCGCGGCGCCGAACGCTGGATGGGCAACCGCCCCGGCACCCCCGACAGCATTCCCGTGATCGAAACGGCGCCCGGGCATGACAATGTGATCCTTGCCTTCGGCCATGGGCACCAGGGCCTGATGGGGGGATCCGTCACCGGACGGCTGGTCGCGGAACTGGCCGCCGGTCGGCCGACCTCGATCGATATTTCGCATTTCCGCTCGTCCAGGTTCTGAGCCCGGACCCGCGCCAGGCCGCGGCCCGCCAAAGGGTCACGCAACAAAGGAGACACCGATGTATGAAGAGAAAATCGAGCTGCTGATCGGCGGCCTGTTCCGTCCGGGCAGCGAAGGCAGGACGCAGCCCCTGCTGAACCCCGCCACCGGCGAGCAGATTTCGACCGTCCCCCATGCCTCGGCCGCCGATCTGGACGCGGCCCTGGCCGCCGCCGAGGCCGCCTTCGCGCTGTGGAAGAACGAAACCGCGATCAACCGCTACAGGATCATGATGAAGGCCGCCGATCTGATCGACGAGCGGCTGGAGGCCATCGCCCGCACCCTGACCATGGAAAACGGCAAGCCGCTGGCCGAGGCGCGCGGCGAGATCGCCTTCTCGGCCGAGGCGACGCGCTGGTATGCCGAAGAGGGCAAGCGCGCCTATGGCCGCATCGTGCCCGGCCGGGTGCCCGGCCAGCGCCAGATGGTCTACAAAGAGCCGGTCGGCGTGGTGCTGGCCTTCGCGGCCTGGAACTTCCCGGCCTCGAACGTGATCCGCAAGATCTCGGGCGCGCTGGCGGCCGGTTGCGCACTGATCATCAAGCCCGCCGAGGAAACCCCCGGCACCGCCGTCGCCTTCGCGCGCTGCTTCCAGGATGCGGGCCTGCCCAAGGGCGTGCTGAACGTGGTCTTCGGCGTGCCCGACGAGGTGTCGCGCCATCTCATCGCCTCGCCGATCCCGAAGAAGGTCTCGCTGACCGGATCGACGGCGGTGGGAAAGCATCTGATGCGGCTTTCGGCCGATACGCTGAAGCGCACCACGATGGAACTGGGCGGCCATGCGCCGGTCCTGGTCTTCGGCGACGCCGATCTGGACCATGCCGTCGCCACGCTGACCGCGACCAAGTTCCGCAACGCCGGCCAAGTCTGCACCTCGCCCACCCGCTTCTTCGTGCACGAATCGCTGGCAAAGCCCTTCGCCCGGGGCATGGCCGACAAGGCCAAGGCGCTGAAGCTGGGCAATGGCCTGGACGCCGATACCCAGATGGGCCCGATGATCGCAGCGCGCCGCTGCGACGCGATCCTGTCGCTGGTCGAGGATGCCGTGGGCAAGGGCGCGGATCTTCTGACCGGCGGGCACAGGCTGAACCGTCCGGGCAACTTCTTCGCGCCGACCGTGCTGTGCGACGTGCCGGAAGATGCCCGGATCATGTCCGAGGAACCTTTCGGCCCGGTCGCCTCGATCGTGCCCTTCCAGACCTTCGACGAGGTGATCGCCCGCGCGAATGCCCTGCCCTATGGCCTGGCGTCCTTCGTCTTCACCAGGGACGGCGCCACCGCGCGCGATGCCGAGATGGCGCTGAACGCGGGGCTGGTGGGGGTGAACCACAGCATGATCTCCACCCCCGAGACGCCCTTCGGCGGCGTGAACGAATCCGGCTTCGGCTCCGAAAGCGGAATCGAGGGGCTGGAGGCCTTCCAGCGCACGAAATTCGTGTCCGAACTTTTCGCATGAGCTATGGAGGGACGGGGCGCGGCCCTTTCGCCCCGCCCCTCCAACTCGTCCCGAACATCCGACCAGCACCGGAACAGACAGATGACCGACAAGACCACGCCGAAAATCCTGATCGTAGACCTTGTCGGCCTTGCCCCGGGGCCCGAAGGACGGCCCGACCATTCCGCCGTGACAGCCCATGTCGCCGACAGGGGCGGCGTTTTCCATGAAGGCTCGGCCCGTGACCTGCCCTCGGTGGCGGGCAAGCCGAATTTCTATTACCTGCCGATGCTTTCGACCGAAGACGAGCTTCTGGCCGAGGCGGGCGACGGGCTTTACGATGCCGTCATCGCCGCCGCCACCTTCCTGCCCGCGGGCGCGCGCTTCGACCTGGGCGGCGTGCGGATCGGCGCGGGCACCGGCAACATGGGATCGGCCAGTTGGGGCGGCGGCGACGGCAGGGGCGGCGTGGCGCCCCTGATGAACACCCCCGGCATCAATGCCCGCGCCACCGCGCAGATGGTGATGAAGGCGCTTCTCGCCGTGCGCCCCGACCTGCCGGTGGCCGAGATGAACGCGCTGGTCGCCGCCGGTGACTTCGACACCGGGCGCGATCTGGTGCGCTTCCCCACCGCCAAGCTGGAAGGCATGACCTTCGCCGTCATCGGCTACGGCAACATCGGGCGCGAGGTCGCCAAGCTGGCCCGCGCCTTCGGCATGAACGTGCGGATCTTCGCCCGCCCCCGCCACCGCGACTGGATCGAGGGCGAGGGCTTCCTCTGGGCCGACACCCCGGTCGCGGCCGCGACGGGCGCCGATGCGATCTCTGTCCACCTCGGCCTCGGCCCCAAGGGGCCGGAGGGCTTCGCCAATGCGGGCATGATCGGCACCGGGGTGCTGGCCGCGCTTGCCCCCGGGGCCGTCGTCATCAACTACGACCGGGGCGAGTTGGTGGATGTGCCCGCCCTTGGCGCGGCGCTGGCCTCGGGCCAGGTCGGCCATGCCGCCATCGACGCCGACCTGTTCTCCGACCGCGACACCGGGGCACTGTCAGGGCCGATGGCGCCTTACCTGTCGCTTCTGCCCGACCATGCCGCGAAGCTGTCGCTTCTGCCCCATGCCGCCGCCGACACCGACCATCCGACCCGCGTCGCCGGGGCGAAACAGGCGGTCGACCAGATCCTCGACGCCATCCGGAACGGCGTGGTGCGCAACCTCAAGGGCGACCTGCCCGAGGGCTATGCCGATGGCGGCACGATCCGGCCCAAGGGCATGGGCGGCATCGGCTCGGCGACGCTGGCCGCATTGGCCGAGGGCGGCGAGGCCCGGGCGATCCAGACCCTTGCCGCAGAGCTTGCCGCCCGGATGGACGCGCTTCTGGCGGGCAAGGCCCCCGACACCGCCGCGATCCTGATGGCCGCGAACCGGCTGACGAGCGCATTGCGCGACGCGGGCATCGAGGGCAGCCCCGAGGCCTGAGTGCCTCACCACGCCCGGGACGTTGCGAGGCGGGGCGCTTCCGTGCAACATGCCGGACAGACGGAATTGAACCTGAACCGCCCCGCAACGGGCGGTGCGAAGGCCTGGAACCATGCCCGCCCAAACCGATCCACCGCTGCAATTCTCGGTCGCCGCCGAAGATCAGGTCTATGAATTCACCCGGCGATCCGCGCCCGGGGGGACAGGCTTCACGCTCGACGCCTCGCGCCAGGACGGGACGGGGCAAAAATCCTTCCCCGGGGCGGTCAGCACTCACGCCCCGGACGGGGATCTCACGCTCTCCGCCGCGCTCGGCGCCGATATCGCGGCACAGCGGCCCTGGCCGATCAGGCTGGCGGGCCTGCCCGAGAGGATCGTCGCGGCGGTGCGACGGATCTGGCAACGCCTGCGGTCGGGGGAGGATCGGTTGCAGCTTGCCGATCTCGCTCGCGACCAGGACATTCGCCTGCTGGCGGCGGCGGCGGCGGTGCTGGCGGGTCTGGCGATCGTGGAGACCGGCCTGTTCTGGCTGGTGCCAGCTTTTCCTCGGCCCTGTTCATCTCGGCCCCCTCGCGTACCAGATCGGCGTCGATGTTCACCTCTGACATATCGTTGACGATGACGGTGACGCGCCGTCCCTCGCGGCTGTTCAGGATGTGGTTCAGAAGCGTGGTCTTTCCCGCGCAATGACTGTCAATCTTCATTGAATGTTGGCGCCCCCTGATCGGGGCCCCAAAGTTCGGCCTCTGGCGCCCGGGTGAGCAGGCCGGTGGCGGCGTAGCTTTGCAACTGGCGCAGCCGACGGGGGCCTGCGTTTTGCAGGGCGTTCAGGCTCGTGTTTTGATACGCCGGTTGTCGTTTCCGGTCTCGACGTCGAGCCATCGCAGCGCCATCGGTTCGAGCCCGATGGCCAAGGGCCGTGATGGGTGCCCTTGAAGAAGGCGAAGGCCCTGTCGTGGGCGTCGAACATCGAAGCCCGCGCGGCGCCATCGCTCCGAGCCCGATGGCCGGAGGCTCCTGCGTCGCACGAGGATCGGCCCGGGCGAAGAACGTCCGGCTGCGGCGCAGGCGAACATGGGCCGCCTTGATGGTGCGCGCCCCATCGATCACGACAACCCCGTGGCTCCAGTCGAACTGGCAGGCTGCGCCGGGCGCAAAGCGCAGGGGCGCGAAGGCGGCAGAAGCGCCGGACCCCTGATTGCGCGCCCGGTTCGAGGCATTGCGGCGCACCGCGTCATATCCGCCCCCATAGCCGAGCCCGCTCGGTTCCTCGTCGATCTGTGCCAGGGACTGCCGCTCCCGGCTGGCCCGCGCGGCGTTGACCTCAAGCAGCCGGTTCAGCTCCCCCGCCCAGGCACCCAGCTTCGGGCCCGGCTGCACCGGCCGGGTACAGGTGAACGCGGTAAAATCCCGGCGCGGGTCACCTTCCGCACCCTTCGGCGCATCGCTCGAACCAGTGGCGCAATGCGCGTCGAGCTGCGACCGCTTCTGGCCGCGG